>NZ_JBHSUM010000215.1:0-5569 GCF_042660605.1 Nitratireductor sp. GCM10026969 | reverse complement strand
CCGCCCCACGAAGCCTTGAGCATCACCGGAAGGCCGACCTCCTCGGCCATCCTCGCGACGGCGTCCATGTCGTCCGGCAGCGGCGCCGTCGCCGGCACCACCGGCACGCCCACCTCCACCGCGAGATTGCGCGCGGCGACCTTGTTGCCGAGCCGGCGCATGGTCTCCGGCCTGGGGCCGATGAAGACGATGCCGTTGGCCGCACAGGCGTCGGCGAATTCGGGGCTCTCCGAGAGCAGCCCGTAGCCCGGATGAATGGCGTCGGCACCGGAGAGCTTTGCGACCCGGATCACCTCGTCGATCGACAGATAGCTCTCGATGGGTCCGAGATCACGCTCGAGGTGCGGCCCGCGTCCCACCTGATAGGATTCGTCGGCCTTGAAGCGGTGCAGCGAATATTTGTCCTCCTCCGCCCAGATTGCGACCGTTTTGATGCCCAGCTCGTTGGCGGCGCGGAAGACACGGATGGCGATCTCGGAACGGTTGGCGACGAGGAGTTTCTGGATCTTCACTGGCATTGCTCCGGTGTGAACTCGGCAATTGTTTAGCGTGCCCGCCATCCCCGTGCAAACCCCGTCATCTCGTCCCGAAGGAGAACGGCCCGGCATGTCTCCATGCCGGGCCGCCGGAACAAGCGTCTGCCTTTCGGCTTATTGCTCCAGATAGTCGTACTGGCCGTCGTTCCACTCGTAGAAGACGTAACCGGGCAGCGTGACATCGCCCTTGTCGTCGAATTCGAGCTCGCCGAGAACGGTCTCGAACGTGCCGGCGTCCAGCGCCTCGACCACCGGGTCGTAATCCGTGGAACCGGCCTCTTCGACCGCCTGCGTCCAGGCCTGGATGGCCGCATAGGTGTAGAGCGCGTAACCCTCGGCCGTCTTGCCGGCGGCCAGCAGCGCGTCAACCACCGGTTTGGCGATCTCGTTCTTGCGCGGATCGGGCGAGAAGGTCATCAGCGTGCCTTCGCCGGCGTCACCGGTGATGGCCCAGTACTCGTCGGTGACCAGCGCGTCACCCGACACAAGCAGCGTATCCATGCCCTGCTCGCGCATCTGCCGCACCATCAGGCCGGCCTCGGTGTGGTAGCCGCCGACATAGAGGACGTCGACGCCCTGTTGCTTCAGCTTCGAGACGAGCGCCGTATAGTCCTTCTCGCCGGCCGTATAGGCCTCGTAGAGCGCCGGCGTGCCGCCCGCCTCTTCATAGGCCGCCATGGTGGCGTCGGCGAGACCCTTGCCATAGGCCGTCTTGTCGTGGACGAAGGCGACCTTCGCGTCGGGGAAGTTTTCCATCAGGAACTGGCCCGCCACGTCGCCCTGCTGGTCGTCGCGGCCGCAGACGCGGTAGACGCCCGGACCGGGGCGGTTGTCGGTGAAGGACGGATTGGTCGATGCCGGAGAGATCTGGATGATGCCCTCGTCGGCATAGACGTTCGAGGCGGGGATCGAGGAACCGGAGCAGAAGTGTCCGGCAACGAAGACCACGCCCTCGCCGGCGAACTGGTTCGCCACGGCCACGGCCTGCTTCGGATCGCAAGCATCGTCACCGACCTCGAGCCGCAGCATCTCGCCATTGACGCCGCCCGCCTCATTGATGTCGGCGACGGCCTGCTCGGCACCGGCCTTCATCTGCGCGCCGAAGGAGGCGTACTGCCCGGTCATCGGCCCCGCCGTGGCGATAGTGATATCGGCCCAGGCGGAGCCAGTCATCACGAGGCTGAGCGCCGCCCCGGCCAACAGTGTCTTTTTCATGACTACTCCCTTGAAAAACACCAGAGGTTCCCTTGTGCATTCCGGAAATGGTGTTCGGCTTTCCGGTTCTGCCCGCGCGGGATTTTCCCGCCTGACCGGCATGAAAGCCCAATTTCAAAGGGAAATAAAGACTTTCGGCCGGCAACCCGCATTCCACACGCCTACCCCGTCACCGGTCCGGACCGAATGCGACGCGAGGTGTATGAAAATGCGGGCAACCCATGTTTCGCGTCAGCCTCTCGCCTTCCAGCTGAGAAGTCCGGTGCCTGCATACTGGAACCGGTACTGCGTCGTCATCTGACGCGCGCGTGTGACGCGTTTTCCCAGAAAAGCGATCGCCGACAGGACGATCAGGTCGACCACGTAATAGTGCAGCGTCAGGAGCGTGCCCCCGAACAGCGCAAAGTGGATGAAGCGAGCCGCCGCGGCCAAGAGCACGATATACACGAAAAGCTGCAGATTGGGTTGCCATGCGCGCGCGATGGCGCGCCCGGTCAGATAGGCCGCGCCGCCTGCCAAAAGCACGGTGACGAAGAAGAACTCCCAGAAGGTGACTTCCCACAAGAGTGCGTTCTCGTTCTCCATCAGTGCCTCCCACCTTCGAGATAGGCCGCGCGCACCTCTTCCCGGCGCAATAGCTCCCGGCCCGTGCCGCTCATGGTGATGTTGCCGTTGACCATCACATAACCGCGATGGGCGAGCTTGAGCGCGTGAAAGGCGTTCTGCTCGACGAGGAACACCGTCAACCCCTCGCTCTCGTTGAGCGCGCGGATGGCGTCGAAGATCTGCTTGACGACGAGCGGCGCCAACCCGAGCGAAGGCTCGTCCAGAAGGAGCAGCTTCGGCCGGCTCATCAGCGCCCGGCCGATCGCCAGCATCTGCTGCTCGCCGCCCGAAAGCGTGCCACCGCGCTGGTGAATACGTTCCTTCAGCCGCGGGAAGAGGTCGAACACGCGCTTCAGGTCGTCCTCGAAATATTTCGGATCGACCAGCGAGGCGCCCATCTGCAGGTTTTCCATAACCGTCATGCGCGGGAAGATGCGCCGGCCCTCCGGTGACTGGGCGATGCCGAGGCGCATGATCTCGTGGGTGGGCATGGCGGTGATGTCCATGTCGTCATAGACGATCTGGCCCTTGCGGGCCTTGGGGTCGCCGCAAATCGTCATCATCAGCGTCGACTTGCCCGCCCCGTTCGCCCCGATCATGGCGACGATCTCGCCGCGATGGACCTCCAGGTCCACGCCGCGCAAGGCGACGATCTTGCCGTAATAGGTTTCGACCCCGTGCACCGACAGCAGGGTTTCGGCACCGCTGCTCATGAGCCCCCTCCTTGGCCGCCGCTCTTGGTTCTCCTGCGCGTGCGCGCGGATGCGGTCCTTGCGGGCGTCTTCTTCGCTGCCGTCTTGGCGGCATCTGTTTTCTTCGTCGCGGTTTTCTTCGCCGCCGGCTTCGGTTTGACGGCCACGCCGCCGGTATCCCCGACCGCTTCCGCGACGTCCTCCAGAACCTCGGGCACGTCGATTTCCTCTTCCTCCTCGACGCCCAGATAGGCGGCGATGACGGCCGGGTCGGTGCGCACCTTCTCCGAATCGCCGTCGGATATCTTTTCGCCGTAGTCGAGCACGACGATATGGTCTGAAATCTCCATGACGACGCCCATGTCGTGCTCGATCAGAAGCACGGAGGTGGCGTGTTCGTCGCGGATGAACTTCAGGAGCGCGTTCAGCTCCGCGGATTCGCGCGGATTGAGCCCCGCGGCCGGTTCGTCCAGACACAGAAGCTCCGGACCGGTGCACATGGCGCGCGCGATCTCCAACCGTCGCTGGGCGCCGTAGGGCAGGTCGGCGGCCGGGTCGTCGGCGCGATCCACCAGATTCATCCGCTCCAGCCAGTAGACGGCCTTGTCGATGGCCCCTTGCTCGGCGCGGCGATAGCCCGGCAGGCCGAGGATGCCACCGAAGGTGAAGCCGGAGGCCACCACGAGCGGGTTGTGCTGGGCCACCAGGAGGTTCTCCAGCACGGTCATGCCGCCGAACAGGCGAATGTTCTGGAAGGTGCGCGCCACCTTGGCCTTGTGGGAGATTTCGTGATCGGGCATGCGCTCGAGCAGGAAGACGCCCGCCTGGCCGCTCTTCTTCCAGCGCAGGCCGCTGTCGGTCACGGTCTTGACCATCTCGTCCAGCCGGCCGGGACCGTGGCGCATGACGATGCGCCCTTCGGTGGGCTTGTAGAAACCCGTCACGCAGTTGAAGACCGTCGTCTTGCCGGCGCCGTTGGGCCCGATAAGGGCGGTGATGTCGCCCCGCCCGACGTCGAAGGAGAGATCGCCCACCGCGACCAGGCCGCCGAAGCGCATGGTCAGATGCTCGACGGAGAGGATCGGATCCTGCTCCCAGTTGCGCACGGACGCCTTGGGTGCCGCTTTCGTCTCAGCCGCCATCAGTGCCCCTCACCCTGTGCAACCATACCGGCATCGATGCGCTTCTTCTCCTTCAGCACGGTCGAGGGTTCGCGTGTCGAGATCAGGCCGCGCGGCTTCCACACCATGATGAACACCATCGCCAGACCGAAGATCAGCATGCGGTACTGGACCGGGTCGAAACCGGGTCCGAAGACATGCGTGAGGAAGCCGAGATTGCGCAGCATCTCGATGCCGCCGATCATCACCACCGAGGCGATGACGACGCCGATCTGCGACCCGAGCCCGCCCAGCACAACGATGGCCAGGATGATCGCCGATTCCAGGAAGGTGAAGCTTTCCGGCGAGATGAAGCCCTGGCGCGTGGCGAAGAACGAGCCGGCCAGGCCGCCGAACAAGGCCCCGATCGAGAACGCCGTCAGCTTGGTGTTGCGGGTGTTGATGCCAAGCGAGCGGCAGGCGATCTCGTCCTCGCGCAGCGCCTCCCAGGCGCGCCCGATCGGCAGTTTTCTCAGCCGGATGGTGACCAGGTTGGTGATCAGGGCGAGGATGAGGATGATATAGTAGAGGAAGATGAAGCGCTGGATCGGATCGTACTCGATGCCGAAGAAAGCGGCAAAGCCGTCGTCGCCGCGCGAAAGCTCCAGGCCGAAGAAGGTCGGCTTGGGAATACCCGAGATGCCGTCGGGGCCGCCCGTGAACTGGTACCAGTTCAACAGCACAACGCGGATGATCTCGCCGAAGGCAAGCGTGACGATGGCAAGATAGTCGCCGCGCAGCCGCAGCACGGGGAAACCGAGAATGACCCCCCAGAAGGCCGCAAGGATGCCGGCGAGCGGCAGCGCGCTCCAGAAGCCGATCTCGAAATAGTGGGCCAAAAGCGCGAAGGAATAGGCGCCCACCGCGTAGAAGGCCACATAGCCAAGGTCGAGCAGCCCGGCCAGGCCGACCACGATGTTCAGCCCCCAGCCGAGCATGATGTAGGTCATGATGAGAATGGCCAGGTCGATGAACTGCCGGTCGCGCCCGGGAAAGAAGTTGGTGAAGAAGAAGGGGAGCACGAGTGCGAAGGCGAGCAGAGCCCGCCCCAGCCACTTGCCGAGCCCGCCGGGCACGGCTTCTATCACGCCGGACAACGCCCCGCCGAGCGTCTGGGTGACCGGATTATCGGTCCGGAAGACGAAGAGGCTGAGCGCCAGCCGGCCGGCGAAGACCACCAGGATGGAGACGATCCACGCGCCCCATCGCGTCGTCAGGTCCAGCCCGCCGGGAGCGATGTCGGTGCGTATTCCGATCAGGAAGAAGCCGAGCACCGCGGCCAGGAACGCCGCAGCCGCGGCGTCGCGCAGGGAATCGGCAAATCGGTTGGTCGTCGGCGCCGCCCGGATCGTGCGCGGCG
>NZ_JBHSUM010000214.1:0-5586 GCF_042660605.1 Nitratireductor sp. GCM10026969 | reverse complement strand
GTCTCGCCGTTGATGCGCACGCGGCGGGCCGATTCGGCGCCTTCGCCGGCCGTACCCGTGCCGATGCGGCAGGTCCCGAACGGCCCCGCGATCTCGGTATGGACGGCGAACCCGTCCGTGCTGCCGATCCGGGTCACGTCATCCAGCGTGGCGCGGCGCAGCCCACGGCCGGGCGACAGGAAGGAGACCGCCTCCAGGAGGTTGGTCTTGCCGGCCCCGTTTTCGCCCGTCAGCACGACCGCGCCGGGCTCAAGTCCCAGCGAAAGGCTCGCATAGTTGCGGAAATTCGCAAGCTGCAGCTTCGTTATGTGAACCTGCGCCGGGTGCCCGCTCGACCCGGCGGAAGCGGATTCTGCCGTGGTCACACCCGCATCGGCATCAGGACGTAGAGCGTGTGCTCGTCTGCCGTGTCCTGAATGATGGTGGGAGAGCCGGCGTCCGCCAGCAGGAACCGGACCTCGTCGCCGGAAAGCTGCGCGGCGACATCGAGAAGGTAGCGGGCATTGAAGCCGATCTCGATGGGCTCCGCGTCATAGCCGGCGGGGATTTCCTCGGTCGCGCTGCCGGAATCGGGATTGTTGACCGTCAGCGTCACCTGGCCCTCGGCAATAGCCAGCTTGACGGCACGGCCGCGCTCGGACGAGACCGTCGAGACGCGGTCCACCGCGGCGGAGAAGCTTTGCCGGTCGATGACGAGTTGCTTGTCGTTGCCGGCGGGGATGACGCGCTGATAATCCGGGAAGGTGCCGTCGATCAGCTTCGAGGTCAGCACCACGCTGCCGATGGTGAAGCGGATTTTGGTCTCGGAAAGCTCCACCGTCACCGCCACGTCCGGGGCGTCCACCAGCTTCTGCAGTTCGCCGACGGTCTTGCGCGGGATGATGACGCCCGGCATGCCTTCGGCACCCGCCGGCGCCTCGATCTCGGCGCGGGCCAGGCGGTGCCCGTCCGTCGCCACCGCGCGCAGCTTGAGCGCGCCGTCGTCCTCCAGCGTGTGGAGATAGATGCCGTTCAGGTAATAGCGGGTCTCTTCCGTCGAGATGGCGAACTGGGTCTTGTCGATCAGGCCGCTCAGCGCTTCCGAATCCATGCGGAAGATGTGCGAGAACTGGCCGGCGGTGAGCGCTGGGAAATCCGCCTGCGGCAGACATTGCAGGCGGAAGGTCGATCGCCCGGAAATCACCGATACGGCATTGCCGCTCTCGTCCATCTTCAGCATCACCTCGGCGCCGTCGGGCAGCTTGCGCACGATGTCGTAGAGCAGATGCGCCGGCACGGTCGTTGCGCCCGCCTGCTCGATATTCGCCGCAGTCGCTTCCGTGACCTCGAGATCGAGGTCGGTCGCCTTCATCTCCAGACTTGCGCCGTTGGAGGACAGGAGCACGTTGGACAGGATGGGAATGGTGTTGCGCCGTTCCACCACCCGGTGCACGTGGCCCAGGGACTTCAGAAGATTGGAGCGTTCAAGAACTACACGCATGACCGGTGATTCTCGCCTGGATGAAAGGTCACGGCATGGGAACATGCCTGTCACGGCACGAAGGCCGGATTTGCAGCAAACTGACAGGAAATCAGCGTGAAAGGCAAGCCCGCGGAACGCTTGGAGCCGTTTTCCGCGGGCTTTCTGGGGATAATGGTGCCGCAAGTGCCGTTGCGGCGCCTGGTGCACCGGCCCGAAAACCGGAATCGGTTTTTCGGAAAGCACGATGCACGGATTTTAACTCTACAGCGTCCTTCAGGCCTGCTCGTTGATGAGGCGCTTTAGAAGCTCGATTTCCTGGGCCAGCTGCTTGTCGCCGCCGGATATCCCCTCGATCTTGCGCACCGCATGCAACACCGTCGTATGATCCCGCCCGCCGAAACGGCGGCCGATCTCCGGCAGCGAACGCGGCGTCAGCACCTTGGCCAGGTACATGGCCACCTGGCGCGGCTTGACGATCGTGCGCGTCCGCCGATTGGACAGGAGCTCCGTCTTGGAGACGTTGTAGTGGCGGGCGACGATGCGTTGGATGTCCTCGATGCGCACGCGCCGCGGCTCGCCGGTGCGGCAGATGGGCCCGAGGATCTCGTCGATGCGCTCCAGCGTGATCTGCGGCTCGAAGGAATGGCGGAAGATGAGCTGGTTGAAGGCGCCCTCCAACTCGCGGCCGCTCCCCGTAACCGCGCGCGCCACGTGTTCGAGGACCTCCTCGGGGATGTTCAGCGACTGGTCTTCCGCCTTGGCGGCGCCGAGACGCTGCTTCAGCATGGACACCCGCATGTCGTAGTCAGGCGGCCCGATTTCCAGCGACACACCGCCATTGAGGCGCGACTTTACGCGCGGTTCGAGCGATTCCAGCTCCGAGGCCGGGCGGTCGGCGGCCACCACCACCTGGCGGGCGCTGTCGAGCAGCATGTTCAGGAGATGGCAGAACTCGTTCTGGATCGATTTGCCCTGCAGGAACTGCATGTCGTCGATGATGAGCAGGTCGATATCGCGCAACTGCTCCTTCAGGGTCAGGGCGTTGTTGTCGCGAATGGCGGTGGCGAAGCGCCACATGAAATATTCCGCCGTCAGGTAGACCACACGCGATTGCGGCCGGCGCTTAAGGGATGCCGCGGCGATGGCTTGCAGGAGATGCGTCTTGCCCAGCCCGACAGAGGCGTGGAGGAAGAGCGGGTTGAAGCGGATGGCGCCCGCGTCGGACTCCGCCACCGTACGTGCTGCCGCGCAGGCCACCCGGTTGGATGTGCCCTCGACGAAGGAATCGAACGTATAGCGGCCATCGAGTGGGGAGCCGAGTATGCTCGGTCGTCCTGCCGGTTCCGCACGCCCTGCCGGCGCAGCGCCGGCACGCGTCCCGCCGTTTATGTTACTGGCGCCTGTACCCTGGGGCTGGCTGGTCACCCGGCGTGTGGGCGCCGGCGCTGCCTTGGTCGGGGCCACCGCTCGGCGGGTGGCCGTGCGCACGACGATCTCGACCTTCAGGACGGAACTGTCCTCCGCCTGCCACAACTCGGTGATGAGATCCAGATAGTGGCCGTTGATCCAGGCGCGCAGGAAGGCGGTGGGGACTGAAATGCGGACGATGCCCTTCGAGACCTCCGCCAGCTTCATTCGCCCGAACCAGCTTGAATAGACCTCCGTGCCCAAACGGGCCTTCAACTGGGCCCTGACACGGTCGAATGCAGCGCTGGGCTCGCTGCAATCGTCTCCTTTATCCCCCTGGGTTGCGGGATTTTGAAAAGAGAAAGCTCCCTCGACTTCCCTTTCGACGCCGCTTTGCATCCTCGTTTCCCTGTTAAAATGCTTCTGATTATTCAAACGGGCTCGCTTAATCGACATGCATACAACCTGATTTGCCCGTCCGTTTGTTGCCAATGTTCAAGCGGGTTCCTGCGCCGGCACCTCCTTTCCCTTTTTGCCCCCCCGTGGGCCAGGTTGGTTTCACAGACACAGTCATCATGCTTCCGGCGTGTAGGCCAGAGCAGTTCCTGATTGCAGCGATGACGAATCCGCGGATCCCTCACAATTCGCTTGGGCACAAGCGTAGCGGCGCGCGAAAAAACCGCGCGGCACATATTGCCTTTTTGGCTTGGTTTTATAGGCCTGCGCCTGCCCTTGCGATGAGCAGACATTACCGAAATCCGCGTGGAAAGGGCAAGGGCACGGCTAACCCTTTTTTCACGAATCCGCCTGCGCAAAAGCCTTCGATACGCGGCCTCGAACGGCGCAAAAACGCTTAAGCTGTTTTGAATCAAGAGGCTTTTCACGAGGGGCCTGGAGCGCCCGTTCCCGGAAAAAAAATCCAAAAAAAATGCTTGACATCAGGAGGCGGAACAGGTCCTTCGCATGACAAGTGTCGCCTGTGGATAAACTATTACAAGCGACTGATAATATTGGATAATTCCTTCCACGGCTCAAGGGGCGTCCGGACTTCTATGACAGTTTTCCTAGGCGCTTGAAAAAATGATGCCGGCAAATGAAAAAGCGCGCGTGGCCGGCGGCCCGCACGTCTCGTCCAACACATTGTCCGGCAAAGAAAAACCCGGCCCCGCGAGGGACCGGGCGGATGGTTGTCGCTGGAAGGCTGTTCAGGCGTTCAGCATCTTCACGCGCCGGGCAAGCCGCGAAACTTTCCGCGAGGCGGCATTCTTGTGCAGGGCGCCCTTGGTAGCCGCGCGCATCAGTTCCGGTTCGGCGACGCGTAGTGCGTTTTCGGCTGCGCCCTTGTCGCCTGAGGCCAACGCCTCTTCGACCTTGCGCACATAGGTGCGCACGCGCGAACGGCGGCTCTTGTTGATCGCGGTCCGGCGGGCGATCTTGCGCACCGCCTTTTTGGCCGAAGGTGTATTGGCCATCTGTCCTCTCTCGTTTCAGCTGTTCCCGCCACGAATCCCGTTCAGAACAGGGAATCCGAGGCAAAAAATAAAAGGGCAGCCGACGGGCCACCTCAGTCGAGGCGGCTTATAATTCAGCCTGCCCGGCGCGTCAACGCCAAACAGTCGCTAGCGGTTCTTGAACTGCGGAGAGCGCTTTTCGAGGAAAGCCCTCATGCCTTCCTCCTGGTCGTCGAGCGCGAACATGGACTGGAACATGCGCCTTTCAAAGCGCAGGCCTTCGCTGAGAGCCGTTTCATAGGCGCGGTTGACCGCTTCCTTGGTCATCATGACGGCCGGCATGGAGAACTCGGCGATCTTGTCGGCGGTCTTGAGCGTCTCCTCGATCAACTCGCCCGTGGGCAGCACGCGCGCGACGAGGCCGCAACGCTCCGCCTCCGCCGCTTCGATCATGCGCCCGGTCAGGCACATTTCCATCGCCTTCGATTTCCCGATGATGCGTGCCAGGCGCTGTGTTCCGCCCATACCGGGCATGATGCCCAGGGTGATCTCGGGCTGGCCGAACTTGGCGGTGTCGGCGGCGAGGATGAAATCGCACATCATGGCCAGTTCGCACCCGCCGCCGAGCGCATAGCCGGCCACTGCCGCGATCACCGGTTTGCGTACGCGCGTGAAACGCTCCCAGCCGGCCAGATAGTTCTCCATATAGGCGTCGACATAGGTCTTGTCCTGCATCTCCTTGATGTCGGCGCCGGCGGCAAAGGCCTTCTCCGAACCGGTGATCACGATGGCACCAACCCTGGCGTCGGCGTCGAAGGCCTCCGTTGCGGTGACCAGTTCCTCGAGCATCTTGGCGTTGAGCGCGTTCAGCGCCTTGGGACGGTTGAGCGTGATCAGCCCGACGCGCCCCCGCGTCTCCACCAATATGGTCTCGTGCGCCATGAACGTCGCTCCTTCTTGCTGGTCCGGCTCGGCAGTTAACCTAGCGCTGGCAGGCCGGGCAATAGAAAGTCGAGCGCCCGCCCTGAACGATGCGACGCACCGTGCCGCTGCAGCCCTCCTTTCGGCATGCTTCGCCCGCGCGGTCATAGACGTTGAAGCTGTGCTGAAAATAGCCGAGCGATCCGTCGGCCTGCACGTAGTCGCGCAGCGACGAGCCTCCGGCCTGCACGGCATCGGCAATCACGGTTCGGATGGCTTCGGCCAGGCGCTCGCAGCGCCCGGTCGGCCCGCCATCCCTGGTCGCGAGGGTCGCCGCGCCGCGCC
>NZ_JBHSUM010000213.1:0-5600 GCF_042660605.1 Nitratireductor sp. GCM10026969 | reverse complement strand
CGCCTCCGCGCTTGCCGCGGCATAGGCCTTCAGCGCGCTGTCGACCTCGGCCTTGAGCGGCGCGATCACTTCGTCATCGAGCGGGATACAGGGCGGCACGAAGATGCCGAGCATCAGCGCCCGGTCGTGCGGGTCGCGGCGGCCCGTGCAGCGGCGCTTGCGCCGGCAAAGCCGCACCCGGCAAGTGCGGTGGTGGCCGTAATAGGTGAGCATGTCCTGGAACAGGCCGAGATAGACCCCGCAGGATTCATTGTAGGTTTCGGCGTCCTCCCGGCGCCGCGCATAGGAGGCTTCCGGCTCGTCCGGCCCGCGTGGCGGGCAGGCGTAGTCGAAGACCGGCCAGGGGTCCTTCTTCAGGTTCCGGGGAACGTATCCGCGCTTCTTCCTGCCTGCCATTGCCGCGCTCCTCTTCTCCGCGCCGCCCGCACGGGCGCGCACCAACCTTCCCGCGCCGCCAGGCCGGGATTTTGAAAGTCCGGGGAGACGGGCGGCCGAAGGATCGCTCGTCAGTATGTTGTCGCGACCCTCGGGCCGCCCGTCCGGCGATTTTCGTCTCCGCCCGTTCCGCTTCCAGGGAGCCGAATCCGGAAGCGCCAAGCCTTTCGGCCCTTGCACTTCCACGACGGGCGGCCCTTCGACAAGCTCAGGACACCGCTTGCCCGTCCTTCCTCGGCTCCCCTTTAAAGTGCACCGTCCGGCACGCGCCGCTCGTAGTGGCGGCAGGGGAACCCTCGGGCGGAGCCTCCCCGGGCAAGCCGCCACGTTTGCAGCTCACCGGAGGCGCCGACCCATCCTCACGAGATCGCCGTCGCGACCTGCGTCCCCGCGGGATGGGCGTTGGGTAGGATAGGGGAGGGGGAGGAGGTGGGGATAAAATTGGGGTGAGAAATCTAGAAGTAGAGGGGGATCAATGGGTTGGCGAAGAAGAAGGGTGATTTTATCCACGCCCGCCTTCTACTGTCCCTCGCATCGCTCCAGAAGCCGATCTTGAAGAATGAGCGTTGCTCACCCCCTGCCGGACGTGCCAGTAGATGAGTCGGCGTGAAAGTCTCCACATTGAATTCTCTCTGGAAGGGAAAAAGGTTCTAAATGAGATACTTGTGTTCACCTTGACGTATCGCTCTGATGTGGAATCATTCACTACATAGATGGAGACGAATCAATATGGTCGAGAAACCCAGATATCCGCAAATACCGAGTACTGTTTGGTGGGGCGTTCGCGCCATCCTTCAGAAGACGCCGAATGCAACAGTGGATGAGCGACTGTTGGGTATCCAACTGCAGGTACAACAAGCAGCAGCCCGCCAATATATTACTGAACTCAGGGCGGCAGGCATTCTAAATGAGGAGTGCAAGGCAACACCGCTCGCCCTTAAGTGGCGGCTCGATGAAAAGTATTTGGAAGCTGTCGAGGAACTGTTGGGTCTCATTTATCCTGAGGGTCTCAGGCATGTTGCTCCTCCTGGGGAAGCGGACCGACAGAAGGTTGTCAGCTGGTTCCTGCACGAGGGATTGGGACAAGGTGCAGCTGGCAATAAGGCAGCTACATATCTGCTCATAAGTAGCCCTGTCCCGAATGAAGCTCCGAACCGCACAAATGGAGGTCGCGGGCTCAAGGAAGAGGCTGCAAAGCGTTCGACCACAGCCACGAAATCATCTGCCGTCACAGGCAATCAAGGCGCGCCACGGAAGAGCCCTGAACGAACGGTTAGCTCAGCAAATGGTGGAAAAAAAAGCGTGGCGGGTGATAGCATTCCATTGAACGTTAATGTTCAGATTCACATTAGTGCTGACGCTGGATCTGAGCAGATTGAATCGATTTTTTCTGCAATGAAACGCTATCTCTATGACGCACAGGGTCATTGAATCACTGAAGAAGCTGCAAGAACATGTTCTTGAGTTAGGCTTGGCACGCGGTGTTCTTGCATTGCCCGCGCCTCGTATGCTCGCGCTTCCCTCCCCGACGAGTGATGAGGCAGCCGCAAATAACGTATTTAGTGTCGCGGTCACAGAGCCAGAGATTGAAGAAGTTTCACGTGATCTATTTGCATCAGGTCACTATTCCTTAGCTGTCCAAGAGGCGTATAAGGCTCTGGACAACTACATCAGAAAGAAAGTCGGATCAGCTAAACATTCTGGCGCCACGCTGATGGACAACGTGTTTAGCCCTAGCTCGCCAGTCCTCTATTGGACTGATCGCAGTACCACATCCCAGCAAGATGAGCAAAAGGGATATCACCGCCTTTATTCGGGGGCCATGTTGGGTATCCGAAATCCTGTTACGCATGAGTTCAATTGGGTTGAAGAACCGGAAGTTGCATTGGAGCTGCTGGTTTTTGCACAGCACTTGCTCAGGAAGGCAAAAGCTGCCGAGATGAATGCAAGTCGAGAGAAAAACACTGTCAAGCAGTATGTTTCTTCTACCTGACTAGTGGAGACCTTAAGAGGTTACTCTGGATAATCAATCCGGTCGCACGGGACCAGCAGAGAAGGCACGGGAAAGGAGGAGGTGTTGGTCGCTACTTTGCGAGACGCTGATGGTTAACGAGAAACAGGCTGGTCCTTCGACACAGCCTCAGGTTGAGGGTTGGTGCCAAGCGCCCTCGTGGTTCGACAGGCTCACCATGAAGGCTACTGGAGCCCTCTACGCGCGTCGTGAGCGCTACTGCAGCTTGGGCTCGTGTGCTTCCATGCTGCGAAGCCAAGGCGGCAATCGGCATTGCATTCTGGCGCTGACATGAGCGGCGGCGTTTCAGTAGCCCTCATCCTGAGCTTGTCGAAGGGCGAGGGCGCTTGGCGCCTTCCTTTCCACTTGCCCGCAATCTCATGGTTCGACCCTTCGACGAGCTCAGGGCTCACCATGAGGGAGTTGGGGGAGGGGGCTCATCATGGAAGTCACCGTCTATATCCTGCGTTGCGCGGACGGCTCCTATTACACGGGCCTGACCAAGCAGGAGATCGAGGCGCGGGTGTGGGAGCATAATCAGGGGATCTATGACGGCTACACCAGGAAGCGGCGGCCGGTGGAGCTGGTGTTTACGGAGACGTACGACCGCATCATCGAAGCCATTGCGCGGGAGCGGCAGATCAAGGGGTGGTCGCGGGCGAAGAAGGAGGCGTTGATCGCGCTTGATTATGAGGCGCTGCCGGGCTTGGCGAGGAACAGGCGGGATCCTTCGACAAGCTCAGGATGAGGTTGATGCCGAGCGCCCTCGCCCTTCGACAGGCTCAGGATGAGGGCTACTGAAACGCCGCGCTTCTCGCGACACCTCATTTTCCAACATCGAAGGCTGGCGCCGCCGCAACCAGTAGCCCTCATGGTGAGCCTGTCGAACCACGAGGGCGCTTGGCGCCTCAATCCCCCATCTTCAACGCCTGGATGAACGCCTCCTGCGGGATCTCCACCTTCCCGAACTGGCGCATCCGCTTCTTGCCCTCCTTCTGCTTCTCCAGAAGCTTGCGCTTGCGGGTCACGTCGCCGCCGTAGCATTTGGCCGTCACGTCTTTCCTCAGCGCGCGGATGGTCTCGCGGGCGATGACGCGGCCGCCGATGGCGGCCTGGACGGGGATCTGGAACATGTGCTGGGGGATCAGCTCCTTCAGCTTTTCGCACATGGCGCGGCCGCGGCGTTCGGCCTGGGAGCGGTGGACGAGCATGGAGAGGGCGTCTACCGGCTCGGCGTTGACCAGGATCTGCATCTTGACGAGGTCGCCCTCGTGGTAGTCGGTGAGCTGGTAGTCGAAGCTCGCATAGCCGCGGGAGATGGATTTCAGGCGGTCGTAGAAGTCGAAGACCACCTCGTTCAAGGGCAGGTCGTAGGTGAGCATGGCGCGCGTGCCGGCGTAGGACAGGTCCACCTGGACGCCGCGGCGCTCCTGGCAGAGCTTGAGGATCGCGCCCAGATGCTCGTCGGGGGTGAGGATGGTGGCGCGGATCCAGGGCTCCTCGATGGTGGCGATCCTCACCGGGTCGGGCATGTCGGCGGGGTTGTGGAGCTCGATCGTCTCGCCGTCGATCAGGTTCATGCGGTAGACGACGCTAGGAGCGGTGGCGATCAGGTCGAGGTCGAACTCGCGGGAAAGCCGCTCCTGGACGATTTCCAGGTGCAGGAGGCCGAGGAAGCCGCAGCGGAAGCCGAAGCCGAGGGCGGCGGACGTTTCCATCTCGAAGGAGAAGGAGGCGTCGTTGAGGCGGAGCTTGCCCATGGCGGCGCGCAGGGCGTCGAAATCGGCGGCATCGACCGGGAAGAGGCCGCAAAAGACCACCGGCTGGGCGGGCTTGAAGCCGGGCAGCGGCTTTTGGGTCGGGCGCTTGTCCTCGGTGATGGTGTCGCCGACGCGGGTGTCGGCCACCTCCTTGATGGAGGCGGTGATGAAGCCGATCTCGCCGGGGCCCAGCGACTCGACCATGACCATCTTGGGCGTGATGACGCCGACGCGGTCGACCGGGTATCTGGCGTCCGTGCCCATCATGCGGATGGTCTGGCCCTTCTTCATCCGGCCGTCGATGATGCGCACCAGCACGATGACGCCGAGATAGGCGTCGTACCAGGAATCGACCAGCAGCGCCTTGAGCGGGGCGGCGGCGTCGCCCTCGCGCGGCGGGGGCAGGCGGGTGACGATGGCTTCCAGCACCTCGTCGACGCCGAGGCCGGTCTTGGCGGAGATCTGCAGCGCGTCGGAGGCGTCGAGGCCGATGACGTCCTCGATCTGTTCCTTGATGCGCTCGGGCTCGGCGGCGGGCAGGTCGACCTTGTTGAGGACCGGCACGATCTCGTGGTCGGCGTCGAGCGCGGCGTAGACATTGGCCAGCGTCTGCGCCTCCACGCCCTGGCTTGCGTCGACGACCAGCAGCGAGCCCTCGCAGGCGCGAAGCGAGCGCGAGACCTCGTAGGCGAAGTCGACATGGCCGGGGGTGTCGATGAGGTTCAGGACGTAGTGCTGGCCGTCGCGCGCGTCATATTCGAGGCGCACCGTGTTGGCCTTGATGGTGATGCCGCGCTCGCGCTCGATGTCCATGGCGTCGAGCACCTGCTCCTTCATCTCGCGCTGTTCGAGCGAGCCGGTCATCTGGATGAGCCGGTCGGCGAGCGTCGACTTGCCGTGGTCGATATGGGCGACGATGGAGAAATTGCGGATGCGGGATGTGGGTGTTTCGGTCATGGCCGGCATGTAGCAGTGCCGTCAGGCGGCGGCAAGCGAGGATGGGCGGAAGGCGCGGGTTTGGTCGACGCGGTTTCTCGATGCCGTCATCCCGGAAGCCGGAGCCCAGGGGGCGGAGGCTGTCCGGGATCCATTCCGTGACTCTTCCACGTTCCGGAATGGATCCCGGCCTTCGCTCCGCGAAGCCGGGATGACGCGGCGGAGGTGGCATGGCCTGAACGCTGTGGAGCTTATTTCAGCCAGGCGGCGAGCCTTTCCGCCGCGTCTGCGAGCTGGTCGGTGCGGCGGTTGAAGCAGAGGCGGAAGAAGCGCTCGCCGCCGGGGCCAAAGGCGGCACCCGGGGCGAGGCCGACGCCGGTCTCCTCGACGATGCGGATCGCCGCGCGCGGGGTGTCTTCCACGCCGTCGATCGAAAAGAAGAGATAGAAGGCGCCCTC
>NZ_JBHSUM010000212.1:0-5631 GCF_042660605.1 Nitratireductor sp. GCM10026969 | reverse complement strand
GCCGCACCGGACAAGCTCGCCGCCATGGCGGCTGCGGCGCGCGAGGCGGGGCGGCCGAATGCCGCCGCATTGCTCGCCGACCTGACAGAGGCTATTGCCTGCGGCAGTTCGGTGGCCGGTTTCAAGCAAGGAGCGCGCGCATGAAGATGCCGCAGACAATCGGGGTCGTGCATTTCATCGGCATCGGCGGCATCGGCATGAGCGGCATCGCCGAGGCGCTGTTCACGCTCGGCTACCGGGTGCAGGGGTCCGACCAGGCGGAAAACGCCAATGTGGAGCGCCTGCGCGACAAGGGCATCAAGGTCTTCGTCGGCCAGAGGGCGGAGAATCTCGGAGAAGCCGAGGTGGTGGTGATCTCCACGGCCATCAAGCGCGACAATCCGGAATACCGTGCCGCGCGCGAGCGGCTCCTGCCCATCGTGCGCCGGGCCGAGATGCTGGCGGAGCTGATGCGCTTCCGCCAGGCGGTGGCCATTGGCGGCACGCATGGCAAGACCACGACGACCTCCATGGTGGGGGCGCTTCTGGATGCCGGCGGGCTCGATCCGACCGTCATCAACGGCGGCATCATCAATGCCTACGGCACCAACGCGCGCATGGGCCAGGGCGACTGGATGGTGGTCGAGGCGGACGAGAGCGACGGCACCTTCCTGAAGCTGCCGGCCGAGATCGCCGTGGTGACCAACATCGATCCCGAGCATCTCGACCATTACGGCTCCTTCGAGCAGGTGCGCGAGGCGTTCCGGCAGTTCGTGGAGAACGTGCCGTTCTATGGTTTCGGCGTCATGTGCATCGACCATCCGGAGGTGCAGGCGCTGGTGGGCCGCATCGAGGACCGCCGCATCGTCACCTATGGCGAGAACCCGCAGGCCGACGTGCGCTTCTTCAACCACCGCATGGACGGCGCCGTCTCCGTCTTCGACGTGACGCTGCGCGGGCGCAAGGCGGAAAGGCCGGAGACGATCGAGGATCTGCGCCTGCCCATGCCCGGCCGGCACAACGTCTCCAATGCGGTGGCCGCCATCACGGTTGCCCATGAACTGGGGATCCCTTCCGAAGACATCCGCAAGGGGCTTGCCGCCTTCGGCGGCGTCAAGCGGCGTTTCACGCTTACCGGCACCTGGAACGGCGTGCAGATCTTCGACGATTACGGTCACCATCCGGTGGAGATCCGTGCCGTGCTGCAGGCGGCGCGGGCGGCGAGCGCCGGGCGCATCATCGCCATCGCCCAGCCGCACCGCTACACGCGCTTGCGTGACCTGTTCGACGACTTTTCCTCGTGCTTCAACGATGCCGACACGGTTCTGGTGGCACCGGTCTACACAGCCGGCGAGGCGCCCATCGACGGCATCTCATCCGAAGCGCTTGTGGCCAGCCTCAAGGCGGCGGGCCATCGCGACGCGCGCTTCATCGAAGGGCCGGAAGCCATCGCGCCCCTGGTGCAGGAGATGGCGAAGCCCGGTGACTTCGTCGTCTTTCTCGGGGCCGGCAACATCACGCAATGGGCCTATGCCCTGCCGCGGGAACTCGGGTCATGAGCGGCGCGGCACTCGTTTCGAAGCTCGGCGAACGGCTTTCCGGCCTGCGCGGCAAGCTGACGCCGGACGCGGGCATGGACAAGATCACCTGGTTTCGCGCCGGGGGAGAGGCGGAGGTGCTTTTCCAGCCGCAGGACGAGGAGGACCTGGCGGCCTTCCTGCGTGCGGTGCCCGAGGAGATCCCCGTCACCGTGGTAGGCATAGGCTCCAACCTTCTGGTGCGCGAGGGTGGCATCAAGGGCTTCGTCGTGCGGCTTTCGGCCAAGGGCTTCGGCCAGGCGGAGACGATTTCGCCGACGCGCATCCGGGCGGGTGCGGCGATCCCGGACAAACGCCTTGCCGCCGCCGCGCTCGAAGCGGGGATCGGCGGGTTCCATTTCTACCACGGCATTCCCGGGGCGCTCGGCGGAGCGCTGCGCATGAACGCGGGCGCCAATGGCGTGGAGACGCGCGAGCGGGTGGTGGAGGTCCGCGCGCTCGACCGCAAGGGCGAACTGCATGTACTTTCCAATGCCGACATGGGCTATGCCTACCGCAAGTCCGCCGCGCCGGGCGACCTGATCTTCACCGCCGCGCTGCTTGAAGGCTACCGCGAGGAGCCCGAGGCGATCCGCGCGGCCATGGATGCGGTGCAGCACCATCGCGAGACGGTGCAGCCGATACGCGAGAAGACCGGTGGCTCGACGTTCAAGAACCCGCCGGGGAGTTCGGCCTGGAAGGAGGTCGACAAGGCGGGCTGCCGCGGACTCGTCATCGGCGGCGCGCAGATGTCGCCCATGCACTGCAACTTCATGATCAACACCGGCACGGCGACCGGCTATGATCTGGAATATCTCGGCGAGACGGTGCGCGCGAAGGTGCTGGAGCGTTCGGGCATCCGGCTCGAATGGGAAATCCGGCGGCTCGGCGCCTTCCGGCCGGGCCAGGCGATCGATCCTTTCCTTGGGCAGCTCTTGTAGCTTCCCGCAAACGTTTCCGGTCTTCCGCCTCGGTTGGGCGTCGGCGTGATAGTTGGTGCCCATAATTGCTTTGCGGCGGCGCTGGACGCGCTTGGGCGATCACATTTTGAAATTTTTCCGAAAAATTGAATCAGGCGGAATCTCAAGGCCTTGCCACCGAATCAACTCTCTGATTCTTTGGCCATAAGTTTTCCTGATTTGAGTCGGCGCGTTTTTGCCGGAGGGGGCTCCCGAGGGGAGTGAAGGGATTCGAGCGATGAGCGCGCCGAAGACTGATTTGGCCGGAGAGGGCAGCAGGTGAAGAGAAAGCACGTGGCCGTACTGATGGGCGGATTCTCGTCCGAGAGGCCGGTCAGCCTTTCTTCCGGTTCGGCCTGTGCCGACGCCCTCGAAGCAGAGGGATACGCGGTCACGCGGGTGGATGTCGGCCGCGACATCGCGCGCGTTCTCGACGAGCTGCGGCCCGACGTCGCCTTCAACGCCCTGCACGGGCCTTATGGCGAGGACGGTACGATCCAGGGTGTGCTCGAGTTTCTGAGCATCCCTTACACGCATTCGGGGGTGCTTGCCTCCGCGCTCGCCATGGACAAGGAGCTGGCGAAGACGGTGGTGCGGGCCGCCGGCGTTCCGGTGGCGCAGTCGCGCATCGTGAACCGTCTCGAAATCGGCGACGAACATCCGATGGCGCCGCCCTATGTCATCAAGCCGGTCAACGAGGGGTCGAGCTTCGGTGTCGTCATCGTGCGCGAGGGGCAGTCGCATCCCCCGCAGTTCCTGCGCTCGACGGAATGGGGCTACGGCAATCGGGTCATGGTGGAGCGCTATGTGCACGGGCGCGAGCTGACCTGTGCCGTGATGGGGGATAAGGTTCTCGGCGTGTGTGAGATCGTGCCGGTGGGGCATGCCTTTTACGATTATGACTCGAAATATATCCCGGGGGGGTCAAAGCACGAATGCCCGGCGAAAATTTCACCGAATATTTACCAAAAAATACAAACACTGTCCCTCAGGGCGCACGAGGTGATCGGCTGTCGGGGCGTGACCCGTTCCGATTTCCGTTTCGATGACCGTCATTCGGAAGAGGGTGAGTTGATCTGGCTCGAGATCAATACGCAGCCGGGCATGACCCCGACCTCCCTGGTGCCGGAAATCGCCGCCGAGGCCGGCTACGGCTTCGGTGCGCTGTTGAGTTGGATGGTGGAGGACGCGTCTTGTTCGCGTTGAGGTCATACCGGGCCGTTCGTGCGGGTGAAGCGGGCCATGTGCTGCCGCGCTGGCTGCGCAGGCCGGCGCGCATCATCCAGCGGCTGGAGATCGACCGGATCGAGCCGCCGCGCTTCGCCGCCACGCTGGCGAGCGGCCTGCTTTTCGCGCTTGCGGGTCTCTATGGCGGCATCAAGGGCGGGCACATGGACGAGGCGCTCGGTGCCGTGACTGCGCGGGCCGGCTTCGCCATCGAGAATGTGGACGTCTCCGGCAATCGCGAAACCTCGGAGATCGACGTGCTGCAGCAGATCGGTCTCGACGGCTGGACATCCATGGTCGGTTTCGATGTGAGGGCGGCGCGCGCGCGGATCGTCGGGTTGCCCTGGGTCGAAAACGCCGCCGTCCGCAAGGTCTATCCGGCAACGGTCGAGGTGCGCATCGAGGAGCGCGAGCCGTTCGCTCTGTGGCAGCGCAACGGGCGGGTGTTCGTCATCGAGCGGAACGGCGACGTGATCGCGCCGTTCACGGGCGGGCATCTGGCGTCGCTGCCCCTGGTCATCGGCGCGGGTGCCGATGTGTCGGGGCCGGAATTCATCGAGCGCGTCTCGCGCGTGCGCGGGCTCGACGGCCGGGTGCGCGCCTATGTCCGCCTCGCCGACCGGCGCTGGGACCTGAAGCTCGACAACGGCATGACGATCAAGCTGCCGGAGCACGGCGTCGAGACGGCTTTGGCCGAGGCGTCCAGGCTCGACGCCGAGTATGCGCTCTTCTCGCGCGCCGTCTCGGCGCTTGACCTGCGCCTGCCGGACCGTTTCTTCGTGGCGCTCACGCCGGAGGCTGCCGAGGCGCGCGAAGAGGCGCTCGAAAAGCTCATGAAGGGAGCCAGAATATGAGCTGGTTCCTGGGAGAGCGCGGCGCATCGCAGCGCCGGTCCGGCATCATCACCGTGCTCGACATCGGTTCCAGCAAGGTGTGCTGCATCATCGCGCGCCTTCTGCCGAGCGACGGCGGGCGCGCGCTGTCGCACCGCACCCATCGCATTCAGGTCATCGGTATCGGCCATCAGAGATCGGAAGGCGTGAAATCGGGCGTCATCGTCGATCTCGACCGGGCGGAGCAGGCGGTCCGGCTGTCCGTCGACGCGGCGGAGCGAATGGCCGGGCTGACCGTCGATTCGCTGATCGTCAACGTTTCGGCCGGGCGGCTGAAAAGCGAGACTGCCTCCGCGACGGTGAGGCTGGGCGGACATGAGGCGGCGAAAGCCGATGTCGACCGGGTGCTTGCGGCCGGTGCGCGCCAGGCGCTGAAGGCGGAGCGCGAGGTGGTGCACTCGCTCGCCACTGCCTTCTCGCTCGATTCGGAGCGCGGCATTCGCGATCCGCGCGGCATGATGGGGGACACGCTGGGCGTCGACATGCATTTGGTGACCGCCGACACTGTTCCCCTGCGCAACCTGGAACTGTGCATCAACCGCTCGCACCTGTCGGTGGAGCGCATGGTGGCCACGCCCTATGCGAGTGGCCTTGCGGCGCTGGTGGACGACGAGGCGGAGATGGGGGCTGCCTGCATCGACATGGGCGGTGGCTGCACGACGATTTCGGTGTTTCTCGAAGGCAAGTTCGTCCATGCCGACTCCCTGCCGGTGGGCGGCAGCCACGTGACCATGGACCTGGCGCGCGGGCTTTCCACGCGACTGGAGGACGCCGAGCGCCTGAAGGTCATGCACGGCTCGGCCCTGCCGGTCAGCGCCGACGACCGCGATGTCATCGCCATCCAGCCGATCGGCAGCGACGAGAACGAGGAGCCGTTGCAGGTGCCGCGCGCCGTCATGGCGCGCATCATTCGCGCGCGCATCGAAGAAACGCTGGAGCTGGTGCGCGACAAGCTCAGCCGCTCCGGCTACGGCCATCTGGTCGGGCGCCGGGTGG
>NZ_JBHSUM010000211.1:0-5637 GCF_042660605.1 Nitratireductor sp. GCM10026969 | reverse complement strand
GACACGCCGGCAGCCTCGGCAAGGGTGCGCGCCTTGGCGACCGCGTCCTCCACCGCCCGCGTGCGCGCCTGGCTCAGCGCCTCGGACGGGTCGTCGTTGGTAAACGTGATGTTGCCCCCCTGATTGACCCCGAGCGATACGGAACGGTCCAGGATTTCACCGACATTTTCAAGATCGCGGACACGCACCGTCAGCGCATTCGTCACGCGGTAGCCGGTGATGCGCGGCTTCTCCTCGCCGTTGTTGTTGTTGGGATAGACATATTGCGGATCGATTGACAGCCCGCTGGTCTGCAGATCGCGGGCCTCGATCCCTTCTTCCTTCAGCGCCGCGATGACGGCGGCCATGGCCGCGTTGTTCTCGTCCATCGCCTCGCGCGCGGTCTCCCCCTCGCGCTGGACTGCGAGCGCGATGATCGCCATATCCGGGCTGATCCGCGCCTCGCCCTCGCCGGTAACCATGATCTTCGGCCTGAGGTCGGGCCCCTGCGCGGCGGCCGGCAGCACCGCCAGCGCGGAAGCCGCAAGGACAAGCGGGACGAAAAAACGGCTCATGACAATCTCCTTTGTAGATGATGCGCACTAGCAGTAAGGAGCGATTATGAAACGATTGCGGCACTCCTGTCTTGTGCCCGGCCATGAAACCCATTAATTCAGCCGCACCGGGCCTGTAGCTCAATTGGTTAGAGCCGGCGGCTCATAACCGCTTGGTTGGGGGTTCGAGTCCCTCCGGGCCCACCAGGACACTTTTTGTTCAATTAAATCAATAATTTAGCAGGAAATTCCCGGGATTCAAACGTCTGTTTGGGGGTATTTTGCTGTTAAATCGACCTATCCGCCGCATTCAATGATCAGCCCCCACTGTCGCAGTGCCCACTGCGCAGAATGACAACGAGTTTGATGCTATGAGTCCGCTTGAAATTCTTATTCGAAGGACTTTGGTCGCATAAAGTGAATAGCGGGGACACAGCAGCGTGAAGCCACTAACTGCTGAAAATCTACCTGAGATTGGGAGAACGAAGGTCGATGCTGACGAGATGGCAGCATTCGAGCGAGAAGATGATTTCACGGGCCTCGCTGTTGATCTCATGATCGAGACCGGCAGTTGGGTCTGCGTGGCTGCATCTACATTCGGCGAAAAGCCGGTATGGGACAGGGATAGAGCCGCGATCTGCGGGAACATGGTTCGGCTATACAAGCTGGTCCACACAGTGCTCGATCAGACCACGCAAAAGCGCCAAGAGTCGGCATTCATTTTTGCGCGCCTTGTTTTCGAGACGCTGGTCAATATCCGTTACATGGTTCAGCACTTCGAGCCGACACTGATCGACGAATACGTCAAATACTCCCTCCGTCATGAGCGAAAGTTGCGCGATCGAGTGTTGAGCAACGTCGCGGCCCGCAATGGCGTCATGCTTCCGATCGAAGACCGAATGCTCAAGTCGATCGAACGCGCGGCGACCGTAGCGCAGGTCTCCCTGGATGATGTTGACTTGGAACAGAAGGGTCCATGGGGAGGCAAGAATCTGTTTGATAAAGCGGAAGCAGTGGGGCTCGGTGATATCTATCTAGGCGCGTTCGCTGGTCCGTCACACAGCGTCCACGGCAACTGGCACGAGATTTACTCCAATCATGTTGAGTGGGACGGAGAGGGTGGCTTTACACCGAATCTCGAATGGCAGTATCCCAGACCACAGGTTATCTTTGCCCTATGCACATTGATCACCGAGACTCTGGCAATCTATTTCGAGTTCATGTGCGGTGAGCAGTGGGAGGAACTCTTTGGCGAGCCTCTTGCGGACCTGCTCGATCGTATCGATTCAGCGTCTAATGCTCACGAAGCCTATCTCGGAGGGAAACAATGGCCTGAAATCTGATGGGTTTTCCACGTCGCGAAAAGATGGAAACTATCGTCTTGAACAGATCAAACGGTCCTAAAAGCGCGAGAACAGGACATGAACACTATGGGGGTAACGAGGGGGGTAATGCACCCTCAACCCCGTAGAATACAAGGCTTCATGGACGGCTCCGAGCCCACCATAACTCTTTAATTTCAAAAGGTTGCAAGGTGGTAGTAGCCGGTCAGCGCGTTTTGCAATTTTGACATCGGGTTTTGCGGCGAACGTCATCTCGTCTGAACTTAGCCGTACTTGCCGAATCCGAAACGCCGACTACTTGCTTGATCCCATAGTGTTCGACCCGCAGTGATGTCGCAGCTGGCGGGCCGCTTTGATCGCCGCGTGCAGTTTCACTGTTTCCAGTACGCGTTGTTGCCGCGCGGGAGAGGTCCCTTTGCTACAACAGCGATCCACAGAAAAAGCCCCTGACAGTGTCAGGGGCAAAGGGGAGTCGGTGCTTGGGAGTGGTTTAGTCTAACCGCAAGGCTTGCATCGCCAGGCAGGATGGGTTCTGCCCTCCTCTGTTCCTCCTGAGATCGTATCCGTTATGACAGATCGGATTGCTCGAAGGCACAGCAGAGGAGATATGCTTTGAATGTTCCCCCGGCGTGTCTCCGCCGGGAAAACAGGTTCTGGCGTTCGCACCTTGACGGCCCGAAAAAAGCCAGGGAATCCGGACACGCCCTTATTGGGACGTGCCGGTCGCGGGCTGATCCGGTGCGGTTTGGTCCATGCCTGTACCGGTTTGCGGTGCAGTGCCCATACCTGTGCCGGTCTGCGGCGCCGTGTCCGTTGGCGCGGGCTCCATGCCCGTGCCGCCCTGCGGCGGCGGTTCGCCACCGCCATCGCAGCCGGCAAGGGCAAAAAGGGTCAGGGCCGAGGCCGAAGCGAGAAGTATCCTTTTCATCTTTCCCTCCTTTGTTGTGGGACGGTCATCCGCCACTGATCGCGGCGAATTCTTCCGGCGAAAGCTCTCCGCTTCCATCCGTATCGATTGCCCGGAAAGTCTCTTCCGTTATGTTGGGAACAACCGCTTGCAGCTCTGCCAGACTGATCGTTCCGCTCTGATCGGCGTCGACAGACTCGAAAGTAATGGCCTGTGCGAACGCAGGCGCTGCAAATGCGGAAGCGAGGACCGCTGCGAGCAACTTTTTCATTCGGTAAACCTCCGTATCAGTTTAAATGGCGCCCGGTTGCGGCGCTTTCGTTCGCCCCCATGCCCAAAGGCTGGTCTCCCTCAGTTGAATTGGCTCGGCTGCGGACTTGGCGACGCCGGTTCGGCCGGCTGCTGGACGCCGAGCGCGCCGTCTGCTGCCATCGACTCGCCCTGACCAGGGACGCTCGCTGGCGGCTGTTCGATGAAGCGTCCGGGCTTGATGGTATTGCGCACGGCCTGCGCAAGCTGCGTCCCGCTAGCCTGCGCATCGGTCGTCAGTGCATAAGCCAGAGGCCCTTCAGACCAGTAATGGACATAGACATCATCCGCCCGGAAGCGCCTTGTAGCGGTTGTCTTCGTATGCTGGCGCAGGCGCATGAACAGATTCACCACCCCGCTGGACGAGCGATAGACAAGGCGCACCATCTTCTCTCCCGCCACGGTAACGAGGCTGCGCTCGGCCAGACCGAAGCCATGAACGCTCAGGTCGGGCGCCGGCACCTCGATCAGCACATTCCTGGACAGTTCGGATAGCAACGCACCACTTCCATCGGCGGCAGCCATGCTGACGGCGGTCTGCGCTCTCGGCTTCGTGTGCTCACCCGCGACCGCCTGCAGCAACTCCGCCGAGACTGAGGTAACCTCGCGGTGCTGGCCGACGAACCAGCCGCCGCCCGCCGCCAAGGCCGTAAGGAACACGCTCGCAGCGATCGCGACCGAGCTGCGGCGACGTCTTGGCGCCGGTTCGCGGACGGTGCGTAGCAGCCACTGCGGAACCGGTCGCCCGATTTCGGCTGCATAAAGCTCTCGGATCGCCCGGTTGTCTTCGATAATGGTTGCCACGCGGGCAGCCTCGGAAGGATGGGACTCAAGATACGCTTCCACGGCGTTCTTGCGAGCGGTATCACTTTCGAGAAGCCCGTCCGCGTAGGCCATCAAGTCGATTTCGCGAATGTCTTGCGGGATGCCTTTCATTTGACCATCCTCAGCTTGGCTGTCCGTCTGTCGGGCGGCGCGGATTCGCGGAACAGACGCAGCGTCTCGCGCGCTCGTGACAGGCGCGAGCGCACCGTGCCCACAGGAACGCCCGTGATCTCGGCGATCTCGTCGTAGGGCAGCCCCTCAAGCGCCGCTAAGAGCACCACGGCACGCTGTTCCGCCGGCAATTGTTCGAGTGCCTCGGCCATCTTGAGGCAGTCGACGCGCATTTCCTGGTTTGCTGGGTGGGCCACTGCGTTGTCGATTACACCCGTCTCGGCCGGGATCGTGTCGAGATGCGAACGGCGATAGTGCTCGATGCTCTGGCGATAGAGGATCCGAAACAGCCAGCTTCGGATGCTGCCGCGACGCGACCACAGATGCCGCTTGCGAAGCGCCCTTTCCAGGCTGTCCTGCACGATTTCGTCGGCTGTCTCGCGGTCGCGGGTCAGCGCAAAGGCATATCTGCGCAGATGCGGAATCTGCCGCTCGATCATCCACTTCAGTTCGTCTGACATGCCGCTCCGGACCACGGTCAAAGGGTTTCTCTCCCGCCTTGTTCTGGAAAAAGGACGGGGCGTAGCGTTGGTTAGTTCCGAAAAAAATTTCCGTTCGATCGTCCGGCACGCGGGGAACTCATCGTCTCCTGCACCCGTCTGTGAAACGAGTGTCGCGTGTGCGGCGCTCCGATTGCGAATGAGCGCCGACTATTCCGGCGGCGCGCAACAGGAGAAACAACGCAATGAAGTTCCCCCCCAAAACCTTGGCTGCCGCGACTTGCTCCGCCGCCCTTTTGGCGCTTGCACCAGGCGTCACCTCGGTTCAGGCACAACAACAGACTCAGCAGCCCGCACAGCAGACGCAGCCCCAGGCAACCCCCGAGTTGGACGACGGCACGATCAGGGCGTTCGCCCAGGCCTCGCTCGAAGTCCAGGAAGTGGCGGACAAGTGGAAACCGCGTATTCAGGATGCCGAGGGGCAAGAGGCCGAGCAGTTGCGCAATGAGGCCAATCAGGAGATTGTCCAGGCGGTTCAGTCGAACGGACTGGAGCTCCAGACCTACAACCAAATCTTCCAGGCTGCCCAAGCCAATCCGGAAGTGGCGACCAAAATCCGGCAATACTGGCAGGAAATGGAATAACGTCAGGGGCTGCCGGCCAGGCGCCGGCGGCCCTTGCACCCGGGCTGAAATACGAACTGAGCCGCTGCCGTTTTTTCTTGGTTGGCAAGCATCTCAGCTCAATCGCCCGACAGCCCGATCAGCGCCTGCTTCTCGCGCGGGATCGCGGCGAGCATGACCTTCTGGCTAGCCTGGTTGGCCTTCGATGCCGCGAAAGCGAGTAATTCCGAATGCGCGCTTCACGTTCTTGCTTTGCCGGGCCAAGCGGCTAATTTTGCGAATCACAGGCAACATCTGATCAATCGAGGTCTGGAGATCCGCAAATGAAGAAGAAAATCGGCATGTTGTCTGTTGTCCTCGTGGCATCCCTCATGGCGTCCGGATGCACGACCACCGAAAAGACGATCACCGGTGCCGCGGTGGGTGGCCTCGGCGGCGCCGTGGTGGGCGATGCGATCGCCGGAACCGGCGGTGCGGTCGTCGGCG
>NZ_JBHSUM010000210.1:0-5678 GCF_042660605.1 Nitratireductor sp. GCM10026969 | reverse complement strand
CGCGCCGATCGCGGCGGCGACGGGGCCCGCATGGGCATGCGCCGTCGTCGCCAGCAGCAGCGCCAGCGCCAGAAGGACAATGCGAAGCATGAAGCTATCCGACCCTGAAAGCCCGTTCGGCCTGGAGGAGGTTCATCGTGCCGAGATGGTTTTCGCCCATCACGAACACCCGTTCGCCGTTGACCACGCCGAGCGAGAAGCCGAGCGCGCTGTCATCGGCAAAGGCGGCTATGTCGGCGATCTTCGCCTGCGAGGGATGGATCTCCGGCAGCAGCGAGGCGACCAGGTCGCCAAGGCTCTCGAACCCCTCCGCCTGCATCAACCGCACCGCCCCGGTCGCGGTGCGGTAGCGACCGCGATAGGGCGCGGCGAGGTCCTCTCCGGTGACGGCCTCGACCACACGGCCGACCAGCCAGGGCCCGCAGTCGCGCTCGCCCCAGGCGAAGGGGCTGTACTTGATCTCGTCAATGACGGCCTCGACGCGTGACCGCCAACCGGGAATGCGGCGAAGGTCGATCATTTTGTCCAGCTCTTCGGATCGGTGAGGGTTTCCCAGAAGCCGCGGCCGTTCGCATTGTTTCCGGCGTTCTGGACCTCCATCCCCCAAGGGATCTGCCAGGTGCGCACCACGTTCGCATAACGGCCGATCTGATCGTTCTGGCGCCGTTTCTGCCCCTCGTAGCTGCGCTTGCGCGGGTTCTTGCGCGTCAGCATCAGGATGGCATCGGAGCGGACGGAAAAGCGCACGCGGCTTTCCCCGCCCGCAGCCGCCGTTTCGATCGGCGCCTCGTCAATCTGCCCGAGGAATTCAATCTCCGGCGGGGAAACCACCATGCGCGTGTCGGGGTCGAGCAGACCCGTATGGATCTCCAGGGGAGCGAGCCGCGCGTTGTACCCTCGCACCATCTGCTGCACCTCGGGCACGATGGCGCTGAGCGAGACGTCGACGGTCTGGATCGTGAGATTCGAGACGCGCGGGATGGACCCCACCTGCAGGTCGGCGCCGCCGATATAGGTGCGCGTCTCCGGCAAGCCGGTCTGCCCGCTGATCACGTCCAGCGTCACGGTGTCGTCGCCGGACCAGAAGCCGGTCTCGACAATATCGCCCGTGCCCCGGTCCTTGACCCGTGCCCAGACGAATTTCGGCGGAAGGATGCCTTCCTCGCGCGCACGGATCAGCGCCGAGACGAAGGCGGGAGAAGCATCGCGCATCAGCCAGCCCTGATGGATTGCATTGCAGTGAAGGTGATTGCGGTCGTGCCGAAATCGTCCGCGACCGAAGGCTGAAGGCTCCCCGGCACGATCCGCATCTTCGCGGCCGGCTTGACCAGCATCACGGCGAGGCCGGCTTCGGCACCCGGCCTCAGGCGCGGGCGCACCTCGAACTCCGGCGTCAGCCCCGTGCCGTCGGCGACGACGGCCATGTCTTCGATCCGGTGCAGCGCCCGCCGCGCCGGGTCGCCATAGTCGAAGGCGAGCATGTCGCCGCGCGTGAGCGTATAGCCGGCGGGCAGACCGCCGATCGCCAGATCCCTGTTGTTGGCGTTGACGGTGGCGATCGCCGGCAATGCGGCGCCGAGAATGGAGCCGTCCGGATCGGCCGCAGGATGCGAGGTGCGCAGATCGTAGAGGTAGAAGGTCTTCAGCACCCCATCGAGGCTCTCAAGAAGCGCCTGGACCTGCACGGCATCATCCGAAAAGGCGGGGAACAGCCGCACATCCGCCGTCCACAAGGGCGGCGAAAGCTCGGCACCATAGAGCTGGCCGGAGCCGAGACCGGAAACTTCCTGGTTTTCCTGCAGCCGGAAGGGCGCGGCGGCCACATTAATGACGTCCTGGAAGACATCCGTCGCAAGCGGAAACGTCAGGGGCATCAGCGCATCCTCGGCCGGCGGTTGATCTCCTGCACCCGGTCGGGCAGCGCCCGGTTGAATTCGTTCACCGCCTGCCCGCTCACGCGCACGGCCACGTCCTCGCTCCTGGCGTCGATCGTGGGAATGAACAGCGGCCCCGGCTGACCGACAACGCGCAGCTCGACGGTGCCATTCATCCCTGCCGCCTGTCCGGCCTCGGCCATCTTCTCCCCGGCGGAGAACAGGCCGATAGTGCGTCCGGCATTCATGGCCTCCAGCATCGGCCGGTAGCGCTCGGCCGGCCCGGCGCGCACCACGAACTCTTCCTGGTGCACCACGCCGGAAACACGGCGCCGATCGCCGCTTCCCGTCCAGCCGCCCGTGTCGTACCCGGTCACGTCGGACGAACCGCCGCCAATGAGACTGGGGATCAGCCCGGAAAGCGGTCCGGTGCCGAGCAGTGCCGCCTGCGCGGCGGCGAGCGCGAGTTGCACCACCAGCCGCTTCAGGGCATCCTCGGCCTTCACGCTCTTGTCGGCGATCGACAGAAGCGCATCGCCACCCATCTGAAACAGGTGGTCGAGCGATTCGAGGCGCTCCTCCTGCGCTTCTTTCAAGCGCTCCTCGGCCTGGCGCTGCGCCTCGATTTCCCGGACGAGCTCGGCAATGCGCTGGCCCTCATTCGAAGCCGCGTCTGCGCCGGCATTGCGCAGCTCGTTCATGATGCGCTTCTGGGTCTCCGACTGCCCGATCAGCGAGAGTTCATGTTCCAATGCCTGGATGACACGATCGATCGCCTGGCGCTGCTTATCGAGTTCCGATATTGCTCGGCCGCGGCCACCGCTGCCAGAGTCCTTGTCGGGAATGATCGTGCCGCCGCTGGCGGCTTCATCCGTTGCCGCGCTGTACCGTTCGCGAAGAGCTTCTACTAACTTTTCGTTGGCTTCTTCGACCGCACCGGAGAACGCATCTTTGATGCGCGCATCCGCAACGTTTCCGAACATGGCGTTGGCGGACGCATCGCCGAAAAGCGTCCGATAGAGGTTGCGCAGCGAAGGATCGGAAAGCAGATCGCCCAATGCATCCACCGATGATTGCAGTTCCGACTTGAACTCCCTTGCACCCTCAATAAGCGCAACGAACGCCGACTTGCCCCGCGTTTCGAATTGCTGCCAGGCCGCAGACCACTTCTTGTCCAGATCATCGGCCAGGTCGATCACATCGCGCTCGAGCACAAGGCCGAGTTCGCGGGCGCGTTCCCGGTTTTGATCAAGTCCCTCTGCGCCGTCTTTGAGCGTATTGACGAGTGCGGCACCTTCGGAATCGAAGGCCAGGAAGGCCAGCCTGAGCCGGTCCTGCTCGTTGCGGGCGTTCTTGATGAGATTGGCATAGTCGGCAAGAACATCCTCCTGCCGTCGTAAGTTGCCTTCCTGGTCACGAAGTTGAACATTGTTCGCCTGCAAGACCCTGGCGAGATCAGTGTTCGCCCCTGCGGCAACCTCGGCGATCCGTCGCGAGAAGCGCTGCATGGCCGTATCAAACGTGCCGACGGCAACCCCCGTCTGATCGGCCGCAAAGCGCAGCTCCTGCAAGGCTTCGGTTGTCAGGCCCACCTTGTCGGCAACGTCGCCGATCTCACCGATCTCTGCCACCATCTGCCGGATCTGCGTGAGGCCGACGCCGACGCCCAGCGCACCAAGGGCGCCCTGCACCGTTCGCAAGGGCACGATGAGGGATTGGATGCCGCTCCTCGCCCTCCCCATAGCCGTATTGATCCCGGCTGCCGTCGACCGCGCATCACGTTGGATCTTGGACCAGGCCGCGTCGATGCCCCTGGTGTCACCACCGATCCTGTATCGGAGATCGTCCGCCATTCTACAGCTCTTTCGCTAAATGCCGACGGCGATCGCGTTCGGCGAGCGCCGCTTTCGCGGCCTCATATTCTTCGCGTGTCGGCGCCTTGCCTTTGACCTTCTTCGCTCCGCTGGCGATCGCCCAGCCTTCCCAGGAAGCACGGAAGTACGCGAAGCCGGTCGACCAGAACTGTTCTTCCGTCCAGTGCAGCACGCCTCCGGCGAACTTCATCCAGTCTCCGAAGGGGAGTCGCTCGATCGGCCGAGCGCTTGCGTCAGCAGGCCCAGTGCCATCGCCTGCATCTGCCGCTCGCGCTCGGCCTCGAGTTTTTTTGCCTCTTCCTCCTCCTCCGGCGTCAGACCGGAGACGGCACCGGCGAGAGCGACGTACACGGCAGTCAGGCCGGCGGCGCCGTTCACCTTCGGCCACAGGTATTCGGCCCGATCCTCGCCAACGAGCAGGGAAAGCGCCCTCCGCAGCGTTTCCGGAGAGCGCGCTGCAAGCGCGTCCTGCAGCCCCTCCAGCGTCTCCGTCTTCGTCGAGGTCATCAGGCGGGCGATATCGTCGAGCGAAGCCGCGATGCGGACGGGTTTTCGGCCCGGCAAGCGCAGCACACGCTCCCCGCGCCAGGGGTTCGCGGCCGCCATCAGACGGCCGTGAACGCGATGTCGCCGGCGGCCTGAACTTCGGTGGAGAAGTTCATGTCGTTGTCGAGGTCGCCGGAAAAATCGAAGTTGGGCAGCACCCAATCGCCGGTAAAGTCGCCGTATCCAGGCACGAAGACCTGATAGCCTTTGAGCACCGTCTGGTTGACGGCAGCGTCGGCCAGGAGCTTTCCGGCGGCCTCGTTCTCGAAGATGCCGGAGCCGCTGAACTGGCAATCCTTGCCCCCGTATTTCCGCTTCCGGATCGGCGGAAGGGAGCGGTCCTGGCACTGCGAGGTCTTCGATTCGATGATGTCGTTCAGAATGCGGAAGTTCGTCGTGTTGATGCCGCAGACGTTCTCCCAATCGTCCGGCGCCGGCTGGCCGGTCGGGCGCCGAATGATGAGAAGTCGGCCGAGTTCGGTGCTCATTGCTGTTGCTCCTTCGCGAAGAAGCGGGGTCCTGTGCCGGTCGAAGGGTCAGGAAACCCGCAGATTGTAGGTAAGCGTCATTTCCCAGACGGGCGTCTCGCCCCCCGTGTAGGGGGCGATCTCGGTGTTGGCGTGGGTGGCGTCCTGCGTGGTGCCGCCGAGCGTCGGATCATCGTCGAGCGCCGGCTCGATCCATTCGGCCGCGTTGTCGCAGGCCGTATCGCCGTCCTCGGCCTCGGCCAGATAGACGGTGACGGTGAGCACCGGCTCGCGCCGCTTGCGCTGTGCGCCGCGCTGCGTCGGCTCGCTCGGAATGGCAATCTCGGCGCAGGGACAATCATCTATGGAAATCGGGCGGCCCCGTCCCTTGCGCACCGTCCAACCGGGCGGCGCCGCACCTTGCAGGATCTGCAGCACGGATTGCCGGATGGCCGTACGCGGATGCATCAGGCTCTCTCCAGCTCGCAGCGCACCATGCCGCGGCCGTCCGGCAGCGGCTCGCGGATTTTCCAGGCCACGCCCTTGAAGACCATGGTGTCGCCGTCCTTCAGGCCCGGCACGTCCACCTCGGCGAAGCTCGCCTTCGGCGTCATGCCGTTGACGCCCGGCTCGCCATACCCCGCATCCGGAGCAATGGCGCCGAAGGGCCCGCGCGCGATCACGCGCACCGGCTCGGGCAGCGGAACGCCGCCGATCGTCACATCGGCACCGCCCTCGCCCAGCGCGTCAAGAAAGGCGTCCGGCATGTCGCCGAAGACGGGATGCGGCGGGATCGTCATAGGGTCGCCCTCAGGCCTTCCCGGCCGGGGCCGTTTCGGCCTTCGGCTCGGGCAGGCGCCCGAACCGCCGATCGAACTCGTCGGCCTTCGACTTGGTCACGGTCGCGGGATCGCCCG
>NZ_JBHSUM010000209.1:0-5708 GCF_042660605.1 Nitratireductor sp. GCM10026969 | reverse complement strand
GACCGGAAAGCCCGCCGTCTTGACGGCGGCGATCGCCGCGGCGGCGTTGGCGATCTGGTGCCGGCCGGCCAGCCGCGGCAGCGGCAGGTCAAACAGACCGCCCTCGTCCTGATAGACCATGCGGCCACCTTCCTCGACGGCGATGAAGTTCTCCCCGTAGGCCTGCAGCGGGCAGTTGAGCCGCTCGGCCGTCTCGATGAGCACGTCGCGCGCGGCATCCCATTCCTGCTGGCCGACGACGACGGGCACGCCGCGCTTGATGATGCCCGCCTTCTCGGCCGCGATCAGCTCCACCCGGTCGCCGAGATAGGCCTCATGATCGAGCGAGATCGGCATGATGAGGCTGACGGCGGGACGGGGAATGACATTGGTCGCGTCGAAGCGTCCGCCGAGTCCCACCTCGACGACCGCTGCATCCGCCGGGTGCTCGGAAAAGAGCACGAACATGACGGCTGTCAGGATCTCGAAGACGGTCACCTGTTCGCCGCGATTGGCTTCGGCCACGCGCTCCACGGCCTCGGCCAGCACGGCATCCTCCACCAGGCGCCCGCCACCCGCCGCCCCAAGCCGATAGCGCTCGTGCCAGCGTACCAGATGCGGCGAGGTGTGCACATGCACGGTTCTGCCGGACGCCTCGATGAGCGCCTGGGCGAAGGCGGCGGCCGAGCCCTTGCCGTTGGTGCCGGCGATGTGGATCACCGGCGGCAGCCGCTCATGGGGATTGCCGAGCCGCTCGAGCAGGCGGGCAATCCGCTCGAGCGACAGGTCGAACCCCTTCGGGTGGAGCGACATGAGCCGCTCGATGGCGCGCTCGGCGGTTTCCACGGTCATCAATGGCCTCGATCGGGAGGGGCGGCTGGCTTATGCCTGTTGCGCTTCGCTTTCGGCCGGTTCCTCTTCGGCCTCGGCCGGAGTCTCTTCCGCCGCTTCTTCGGTTTGCGTAAGCTCTGCGGGTGTCTTGAGCAGGATCTTCAGAAGCCGCGCGACCGTCTCCTTCATCTCCAGCCTTGAGACGACCATGTCCAGCATGCCGTGTTCCATCAGGTACTCGGCGCGCTGAAAGCCCTCGGGCAACTTCTCGCGGATCGTCTGCTCGATGACGCGCGGGCCGGCGAAGCCGATCAGCGCGCCCGGTTCGGCGATGTGCACGTCGCCCAGCATGGCGTAGGAGGCCGTCACACCGCCGGTCGTCGGATGGGTGAGGACGACGATATAGGGCAGGCCGGCCTCCTTGAGGCGGTCGACGGCGACCGTGGTGCGCGGAAGCTGCATCAGGGAAAAAATGCCTTCCTGCATGCGCGCGCCGCCGGAGGCCGCGAACAGAACCAGCGGCAGCCGCCGCTCCACGGCGGTCTCGAAGCCGCGCACGATGGCCTCGCCCGCCGCCATGCCGAGCGAGCCGCCGATGAACGCGAAATCCTGGACCGTGGCCAGCACCTCGAGGCCCTCGATGCGTCCGACGGCGTTCAGCACCGCGTCCTCGAGGCCCGTCTTTGCCCTGGCGTCGCGCAGGCGGTCGCTGTAGCGCCGCTCGTCGCGGAACTTCAGCGGGTCGGTGGGCGCCTTGGGGTTTTCCAGCGTCTCGTAGGCGCCCTCGTCAAAGAAGAACCTGAGCCGGTCCCTGGCCTTGATCTTCATGTGGTGGCCGGAGGAGGGGATGACCCACTGGTTCTCCTCCAGATCCTTGTGGAAGACCATTTCTCCGGTCTCCGGATCCTTGATCCAGAGGTTTTCCGGCATCTCGCGGCGGCCGAACATGGAGTTGATCTTCGGCCGCACGTAGTTGGTGATCCAGTTCATGGCCCAAGCCTTTCCTTTTTCCGCTCCGCGCGAGGCTCGCCGCGGATGATGCGCTTCCTATCCGGCAGCCGCAAGGCGCGCCTCGCGCACGCCATCGGCGAGGCCGCGCACCAGTGTCGCCACCGCCTCGGCCGGATCGGCAGTGGTGTTGCCGTCGGGACCGAGCACATTGGCGACCGCATTGACAATCGCCGTGCCCACCACCACGCCGTCGGCGGCCGCCCCGATGGCGCGCGCCTGGTTGGCCGTCTTCACGCCGAAGCCGACGCAGACGGGCAGGTCCGTGTGTCCCTTGATCCGGTTGACGGCGGCGCTCACCTTGGATGTATCGCTCAACGCCGATCCGGTAATGCCCGTCATCGACACGTAATAGACGAAACCCGACGTGTTCTCGAGCACCTTCGGCAGGCGCCTGTCGTCGGTCGTTGGGGTCGCCAGTCGGATGAAGTTGATGCCGGCGTCAAGGGCGGGCAGGCACAACTCCTCGTCCATCTCCGGCGGCAGGTCGACGACGATCAGCCCGTCGATGCCGGCCTGCCTGGCGTCGGTCAGGAAGCGCTCGACCCCATAGATATAGATGGGGTTGTAGTAGCCCATCATGACGATCGGCGTGTCGTCGTTCTCCTTGCGGAAGCTGCGCGCCATCTCAAGCGTCTTGGCCAGCGTTTGGCCGCCCTTGAGCGCGCGCAGGCCGGCCGCCTGGATCGCCGGGCCGTCGGCCATCGGATCGGAGAACGGCATGCCGAGCTCGATGATGTCGCTGCCGGCCTCGGGCAGTGCCTTCATTACCGAAAGCGAGGTCTCGTAGTCTGGGTCGCCGCCCATGAAATAGGTCACCAGCGCCGGCCGGTTCTCGGCCTTGAGCCGGGCAAAAAGCGTGTCGATGCGCGTGGCGGTCATGCCGGCTCCCTCGTCTCCTTGCGCAGCCAGTCGGCGTATTCCTGGTCGACATCCGTGATCGCCGTCGCCGTGATGGACGGCACCTCATAGGGGTGCAGCGGCCTGACTGCTGCGCAGACGGCATCGAAATGCTCGGCCCGCGTCTTCAAAAGCAGCGGAACTTCCTTGGCCTGCTCCACCGCGCCCCGCCACCGGTAAAGGCTCCGGATGGGCGCGAAAATGTTGGCGCAGGCAGCGAGCTTGTCGCCGATCACGGCTTCGGCGATCTTCTCCGCCGTCTCGCGGTCGGGGCAATTCACCCAGATATCGATGAAGTGCATCGTCATGGTTCAGATATCCATGTTCAGATGCTTGGCGACGGAGAAGATGTCCTTGTCCCCCCGCCCGCACAGGTTCATGACGATGATCTGGTCCTTGCGCATCTTCGGCGCGCGCTTGATGACCTCGGCCAACGCATGGCTGGGTTCGAGCGCCGGGATGATGCCCTCGAGCCGGGTGAGAAGCTGGAACGCCTCCAGCGCCTCCGTATCCATGATCGGCACATATTCGACCCGGCCCGATTCCTTCAGCCACGAGTGCTCCGGCCCGATGCCCGGATAGTCGAGCCCGGCTGAAATCGAGTGCCCGTCCTTGATCTGCCCGTCCTCGTTCTGCAGCAGATAGGTACGATTGCCGTGCAGCACGCCGGGCCTGCCAGCCGTCAGCGAGGCGCAGTGCTCCTCGCCCTCGAGCCCCCTGCCGCCCGCCTCGACGCCGACGATGGAGACCTCCTTGTCGTCGAGGAAGGGATGGAACAGACCGATGGCGTTCGATCCGCCGCCCACGGCTGCCACCAGCATGTCCGGCAACTTGCCCTCGGCTTCCAGAAGCTGCGCCTTCGCCTCTTCGCCGATCACCGACTGGAAAACGCGCACCAGCTCCGGATAGGGATGCGGGCCGGCGGCGGTGCCGATGAGGTAATAGGTGTCCTCGACATTGGTCACCCAGTCGCGCAGCGCCTCGTTCATGGCGTCCTTGAGCGTGCCGTGGCCGGCGCTGACAGGCTTCACCTCCGCGCCCAGGAGCTTCATGCGGAAGACGTTCGGCGCCTGCCGCTCGACATCCGTCGCACCCATATAGACCACACAGGGCAGGCCGAAGCGCGCCGCCACCGTGGCCGTCGCCACGCCGTGCTGGCCCGCGCCCGTCTCGGCGATGATGCGCGTCTTGCCCATGCGCTGCGCAAGCAGGATCTGGCCCAAGCAGTTGTTGATCTTGTGGCTGCCCGTATGGTTCAGCTCGTCGCGTTTGAAATAGACCTTCGCTCCGCCGAGATGCTCCGTCAGCCGCTCGGCGAAATAAAGCGGCGACGGCCGGCCTGTGTAATGCGCCCCCAGGTGGTCGAGCTCGGCCTTGAAGGCCGGGTCATCTCTAGCCGCGTTCCAGTGGCGCTCCAGCTCCAGGATCAGCGGCATCAGCGTTTCGGCGACGAAACGACCGCCGAAGATGCCGAACATCCCCTGCTCGTCGGGTCCGGTGCGGAATGAGTTTGGTTGAGCGGGCTTGTTCATGCCGCCTCCTTAGACGCGCTCCGGCCGTGCCGCGCGCACGGCCTGGAAGAAGGCACGTATCAGTTCCGGATCCTTCTCGCCCGGCGCGCCTTCCACGCCGGAGGAGACGTCGATGCCGCGCGGCTGACAGGCCGAGAGCGCCTGGCCGATATTGGCAGCGTTCAGGCCTCCGGAAAGCATGTAATCCACTTCGCCGTCAAGGGAAGCCAGGAGGGACCAGTCGAAGGGAATGCCGTTGCCGCCGGGAAGCTCCGCCCCCGCGGGCGGCTTGGCGTCCAGCAGCAACCGGTCGGCGATGCCCCGATAGGCGTCGATCGCGGTGAGATCAGCGGCCTCGCGCACGGGGATCGCCTTCATGACCGGCAGGCCGTAACGCGCCTTCAGCGCGCGGACACGTTGCGGGCTCTCCTTCCCGTGAAGCTGCAGCATATCCGGCTGCATGCTTTTGACGATGTGCTCCAGCGCTTCGTCATCGACATCGACCGTCACGGCGACCGCCTGCGCCTTGTCTTCCGCCGCCCGCCGCAGCCGCGCCGCTGTCTCAGCCGTCACGTTGCGCGGGCTTTTGGGAAAGAAGATGAAGCCGAGATAGCGCGCACCGCCTGCGAGCGCGGCATCCACCGCCTCGTCCGTCTTAAGGCCGCATATCTTGATGTCGAGTTCCATAAGGGTGGGAAGTGGCATGAAATAGCGGCGAAGTCGAGGTGAAAGGCGCGGCGACATCCTTCGACGGGCTCAGGATGAGGGGCGAAGGCAAAGGGGGGCACTGTGCCAGCTCCGACATGCCCGCAGAAAGCCAGCGCCGGCCCTCATCCTGAGCCCGTCGAAGGATGCAGCACTTTCAGCCGAACTGTATCGCCTGCAGGGCCGATCCGTTGCGCTTCAGCCACTCCTTGCAGCGTTCGGTGTCCGGGCAAAGCTCCTTGCACAGCTTCCAGAAGCGGGGACCGTGGTTCATCTCCTTCAGATGCGCCACCTCATGGGCGACAAGGTAATTTATGACCGCGGGCGGGGCCATCATGATGCGCCAGGAGAAGGAGAGCGTGCCGTCTGAGGTGCAGGAGCCCCAACGGCTCGTCGTGTCCTTGTAGCGGATGGCCTTGGCGCGGCGGCCCACGCTTGCCGTATGCCGGGCCACCAGCATCTCGATATCGCGCTTCGCCTCCCGCTTCAGGAATTCCGCCACCCGGCGCGGCAGGTGCACACGCGCCCCGCGCACCACGAGCAGCGGCTGTCCATCACGCGTTACGGCCTCGACCGTGCCGCGCAGGGCGGGCTCGTGGACGATGAGGTGCGGCACGCCGCGCAGCGGGATTTTGATGCCGTGCCGCACCAGCGGCCGCTCCGGCAGCTTTCTCAGCCGCTCTTCGAGCCAGCCTTCGTGGCGGGCGAGAAAGTGGTCGATCTCGCGCGCCGGCAACCCCGGAGGTACGGTCACCCGCAGGCCCGCACCCCCCG
>NZ_JBHSUM010000208.1:0-5942 GCF_042660605.1 Nitratireductor sp. GCM10026969 | reverse complement strand
ACGCCGGGGCGGAGATCACCATCGAGGGCGGGCGTGCCGGGCCGGTGAAGCCGGTCGCCGCCAATCGCGGCACCATGGTCGAGGTGCGCGACCTCTTCTTCGCCACGCCGGCGCGGCTCAAATTCATGAAGAGCGAGCGCGCCGAGACGGCGGCGATCACAGACGTCGTCAAGCGCGTCGCGCTCGCCTTTCCCGGCGTGCGCTTCACCCTTTCGGGCAGCGACCGGACGACGCTCGACCTTCCCGCCGTGCCGGAGGACGGTGACGGGCTCGTGAAGCGCCTGGCGCAGGTCCTCGGCAGGGACTTTGCCGACAACGCCCTTGCCATCGACGCCGGGCGCGAAGGCGTGAGCCTCAAGGGCTATGCCTCGATCCCCTCCTTCTCGCGCGGCAACGCGCTCCACCAGTTCGCCTATGTGAACGGCCGGCCGGTGCGCGACAAGCTGATCGCCGGCGCCATCCGCGGCGCCTATATGGACGTGCTGCCGCGCGACCGCCATGCGGTGACGGCGCTGTTCCTCGAGCTCGACCCGGCCCTGGTGGACGTCAACGTTCATCCGGCCAAGGCGGATGTGCGCTTCCGCGATCCCGGGCTGGTGCGCGGCCTTATCGTCGGTACCATCCGCCAGGCGCTGGAGGAAGGCGGCCTGCGCGCCTCCACCAGCGGCGCGTCGGCGATGCTGGAAGCCTTCCGCACCCCCGCTGGAAGCTATGCCAGTAACGGTGCGGCACGCCCTTCGGGCGCGCGCCATCCCGGCAACTGGAGCCTTGAGACCTCGCCCAACCGGCCGCTCGAGCCCATGACGCCTGTGCCCGCGGCGCCGGCGGGCTTTGCCGAAGCGGAACAGGCGGCCTTCGACGTCGGCGCGGCGGTGAGCGCCGATGCCCGGCCCGCATCCGAAGGCGAGGATGTCCGGCTCAGGAACCATCCGCTCGGCGCGGCACGCGCCCAGGTGCACGAGAACTACATCGTCGCGCAGACGGCGGATTCGCTGGTCATCGTCGACCAGCACGCCGCGCACGAGCGGCTCGTCTACGAAGCGCTCAAGCAGGCCATCCATTCGCGTGCGCTCCCCTCGCAGGGATTGCTGATGCCGGAAATCGTCGACCTGCCGGAGGAGGACGTGGCGCGCCTTGAAGCGCATGCGGACTTTCTCGCGACGCTCGGCCTGCGACTGGAGCGCTTCGGGCCGGGGGCCGTGGCCGTCCGCGAGACGCCGGCAATGCTTGGCGAGGTGGATGCGGCGAGCCTCGTGCGCGATCTGGCCGACGAGATCGCCGAGAACGACACGGCGGCCGGTCTCAAGGAACGGATCGACCACATCGCCGCCACCATGGCCTGCCACGGCTCGGTACGCGCCGGCCGGCGGCTGAAGCCGGAGGAGATGAACGCGCTTTTGCGCGAGATGGAAGCGACGCCAGGCTCGGGCACGTGCAATCACGGGCGGCCGACCTATATCGAACTGAAGCTGGCCGACATCGAGCGGCTGTTCGGGCGGCGCTGAAGACGGTCCGGGTTTAAACGCACAGCCGCGCCGGCATCCCGGGCGAGCCGCTTGACGAACCGGCCGTGTTTGGCGCAAAGCGGATGAAAAAGAGGCAATTGGCATGAACCGTTTCGAGGGGCCGGGCGCCCGGGAAGCACGCATTCGATATCTGGACGGCGATTTCCAGGTGTTGGCGCCGGGCACCTTCGTGCGCTGCGCCGTCACGGGCGATTCCATACTGCTGGAAGACCTGAAGTACTGGAGCGTCGCCCGCCAGGAGCCCTATCGGGACGTGCAGGCCTCGCTGGTACGCGAACTGGAATGCGATCCGGATCTCAAGAAGCCGCGCTGAGGCGGCCAAAGGTGGGTCCCTGCCGCAACAATTTGAGAAGAATCCGAAAATTTCGATGGAAGGCCTGCTGCCCGCTATGCTTGTTGTGTGAAAGTGTGATAACTAGGCGTAGTTGTTATTCGCTCGCATAATCGTTTGAGGGGGCATCAGGATTGTGCGAATGCGCGCCCCGGTTGGCTGACATTCCCGGGACCGGCCTCGCTTCGTAAAAATCTCAAATGCCCCCATGTATCTGGCCCGGCATCGCATGGAATTCGTCCCACCCGCTGTCCTCCTCCTCTTCGGAGCCGCGTTCTTCGGCATACGTGCCCTGGAACGGAAAATCTGGTTCGCAATGAGCCTCGCCACCGGCTTTTGCCTCCTGGCGTTCGCCATGCTGTCCCAGGTGGCGGAAATCCCGGCGAATATCGGCCACAACAGCCTGACCGCCGGCCTTCTTTACACGGTCGGCATGCTCCTGGTCTCCAACGGCATTCTCGAACGTTCCGACCGCCGCTTTCCCTCCTGGCTGGCGGCCCTCTATCTCGTCGGCATCGTCGGCGGGCTGTGGTACTTCTACTATGTCTATCCGAACCTCATCGGCCGCATCTATGTCCTGAATTTCGGTCTGGGGCTGATCCTGCTCAACGCCTGTTTCCTGGCGCGTTTCCTGGCCGTGGGGACGCGGACCGACAGGGCGCTGTTCTGGCTTCTGGCCGGTTTCGGCGCGCATTTCCTGCCCAGAACGCTTCTGACGATCAATTCGGTCTCCCCGGGCACGACGCCGGGCGAGTTCGAGCAATCGGTTTTCTGGAAGACGATCCTTCTGACCACCCCCATTCTTGGCGCCTTCGCGGGCTTGAGCATCCTCGGCGTCCTCGTCGTCGACATTGTCACCAAGCTCAGGCACGAACGCGATCTCGATCCGCTGACCGGCGTGCTCAACCGCCGCGGGCTGGAACGCCGGGTAGGACGGTTGTGGGGGATGGGGCATGCCGGGCAGTCAGGCGTCGTGGCGGTCTGCGATATCGACAAGTTCAAGGCCGTCAACGACATGTTCGGCCACGGTTTCGGCGACACCGTGCTGAAAAGGTTCGCCGCCGTCATTCGCGACAACACGCGGCGCCACGACATCGTCGCGCGTTTCGGCGGCGAGGAGTTCGTCCTGATCCTCAAGGATATGGAGGAGGATCAGGCTTTCGCCCTGACCGAGCGCGTGCGCACGGCGATCGAGAACACCAGTTTCGGCGCCTCGGTCGGGCGGAAATCGATCACCTGCAGTTTCGGGCTTGCCAGGATCCGCCCCGGAGAGCCGTTCGGAATCACGCTCAGCCGCGCCGACAAGGCGCTCTACGCGGCCAAGAGCGCCGGCCGCAACCGCACGCTCGCGGAGTGGCTGCCGGACATGATCGAAATTCTGACCCTGCAGGAACGCAAGGCGTCATAGTCACCGGCTTCGGCGAATGATCCGAAATGGAAACGCGGGAACCTCCGCGCCGGGGGTTCCCGCCAAATACCGTTCGGGCCGGTTTCCTTTATTTCAGGCGGCGGCGAGTGCCGCGATACGGGTCTCAGCCCGCGACAGGGCGGCCTGCTCGGCCTCGGCCCCCATGGCCACGCCCTCCACGCGGATGACCTCGATGTCGGTCAAGCCGACGAAGGAAAGCGCCGACTTCAGATAGGGGACGGCATGGTCGAACTGGGCGGCCGGACCGTCCGAATAGACACCGCCGGAAGCGACGACGAGATAGACCTTCTTGCCGTGGATCAGGCCTTCCGGCCCCTTGTCCGTGTAGCGGAAGGTGCGGCCGGCGCGCAGCAGGTGGTCGATCCATGCTTTCAGCGTGGAACTGATGCCGAAATTGATGAAGCCACTGGCGATGACGATCGCATCGGCGGCGAGCACCTCGTCCACCACCGCATCGGAACGGGCGACGGCGCGGGCCTGTTCGGCCGTGCGCTCTTCCTCCGGCCGGTAGATCCCCGCGGCGAAGTCCGGATCGATATGCGGCAGCGGCGCGCGGACAAGGTCGCGATGGACGATTTCGGACGCCGGATCGGCAGCGGCCAGATTGCGGACGAGCTGCTTGGCGACGCGGGTCGAATGCGACGCGTCGCCGCGCGGGCTGGATGTAACGAGCAGGATCGATGTCATTGCGTGTCTCCTCGGTGGGCTCATGCCTGTTTGCCGAGGTGAATTTGGCGATCGAAGCCAATCGTGAAAACTGGTAAAATGTCGAGCGTTCCTATCGAAAAAATGGATGATTTGAGATGGATGCCCACCCGACCCTCGACCAGCTCGAAATCTTTCTGACCGTGGTGGAGGAAGGCGGCTTCTCGGCCGCTGCGCGGAAGCTCAATCGGGCGCAGTCGGTGATAAGCTACGCGATCTCCAACCTCGAAGCGCAGCTCGGGCTGAAGCTGTTCGAACGCGCAGGCACGCGCCAGCCCCGGCTGACGGAAGCCGGCAACAGCCTGCTGGAGGACGCGCGGCGGATGATCGGCAGCCTGCAGATGCTGCGCGCCCGCGCACGCGGGCTTGCCCAGGGGCTCGAGGGAGAAGTCCGGCTGGTGGCGGATCTGCTCGTTCCCATGCCGGTGCTTACCGCGGTGCTGGACTCCTTCCGGGAGGCCTTTCCGACCGTAGGCGTGCGTCTTCTCACCGGGGCGCTCGGCGCCAGTGCGGAAGCCGTTTTGAACCGTGACGCCGACATCGGGATCGTCGGCGGCGTGATGCTCCCCCACCCGAACCTTGTCAGCCGAAAAGTGGGCGAAAACCAGGTCCTGCCCGTCGCGGCGCCGTCACACCCGCTTGCGCATGCGGGAAGCTCCGTCCCGATCGCAGTCGTCCGCGAGCACTTCCAGATCGTCATCAGCGATCTCAGCAGGCGGACGGAAGGCCGCAACTTCCATGTCCATGCGCTCAACACCTGGCACGTCAGCGACCTCGCCACGAAGCATGCCTTGATCTCCGCCGGGCTCGGCTGGGGCGGCATGCCGCTCTGGCTCGTCAGGGACGATCTCGAGGCAGGCCGGCTGGTCGAGCTCTCGCTCGAGCCCTATCCGCCGTCGACCTATTCCATGTTCGCCATCCGCACCAACGACAAGCCGTACGGCCCCGCCGCGTCATGGATGGCAAACCGCTTCGAAGCCGCATTTGCCGCCTTCGGCTGGACGGGGACGTGAGTGTGTAGAATTTCGCGCTTTCACTCTCTCTGGCGGCTTCTAACACTTGGCCTACGGCTAAATCGGGAGCTAAACTCAAGGACCCGGCAAAGCCAATTCCTCAGTCCTGCAACATGCGTTCGCGCCAGGCCGTCAGCGTTTCAGCGATGATGCGTTCCGGCGCAGCAGCACTTTCGAACACCGCTTCGACGGGGAGCGGCCGCACGTTAGCGGCGAACTCCCGGACGGGCCCCGGCCCATCGTCGAGACGCACCAAGTCCTTTTCCGTGGTCACGAGCTGCAGGCCCTCCGCTTCGGCCTGGGCGGCCAGTTCGGCCACGTCTTCCTCGCCATAGGGATAGTGGTCTGGAAAGGAGCGCGTGGCGACGACCTCGGCACCCGTGTTGCGCAGCGTGTCATAGAACTTCTCGGGATTGCCGATACCGGCGAAGGCAAGGACGCGCACACCCTTCAGCCCGCGCACCTTGCGCGGCTTCACCCGCGCGGCGAAGACCGGCTTGCCGGCACGGGAGGCGCGGCGCACGACGATCTCTGCGGCGTCCCCCTCTCCCATGGTCACGACGCCGTCTGCATGACGCAACTGATCGATCAGAGGCGCACGCAACGGGCCTGCAGGGATGACATGGCCGTTGCCCAGGCCGCGCCGGGCGTCGACGACGATCAGAGCGAAGTCCATGTGAACGCGTGCACTCTGGAACCCGTCATCCATGATGATGAAATCACAGCCCGCTTCCACCAGACGCCGGGCCCCGGCGGCCCGGTCGGGCGTGACGACGGTGGGTGCGTGGCGTGCGAGCAGCAGCGGCTCGTCGCCGACGAGGCGTGCGGCGTCCTGCTTGGCATCCACCAGGTGCGGCTCGGAAAAGCTGCCGCCATAGCCGCGCGAGAGGAAGCCGACCTTCAGCTTCTGGCGCTTGGCCTCCTTGGCGAGCGCGATG
>NZ_JBHSUM010000207.1:0-5957 GCF_042660605.1 Nitratireductor sp. GCM10026969 | reverse complement strand
CGTTCACGGCGCATTGCGGGCTCCGGCGCTGGCGCGCGCCGGCAGCCGCCCGTCCCGGGGCGGGCCCGTCCTTGTCGCAGTTGCGGGATTTTTTGCATCGGTACCTTCAACCGCTCGCCCAATTCATACTATACCGCAATATGGCCAGTTTGGGGTTAAAGTCAGAGGCTTAGCGGCTACCATCCGGACCGGCCGGCGGCCTGTCTTCGAACATGGTAGCTCATATGCGTTGCCTGCCCTAAAAAACAAGCCTACCTACCTTCTCCGGCAGAAAATGAGGTCTTCTCCATGTCCACCCGCGCCGACGATCTGATCGACCGCCGCCGTCTCAGACGCAAGCTGACTTTCTGGCGTGTACTGGCTTTTCTCGTCATTGCACTGGCGCTCGTCGTATCCGGGCGCTGGCTGTTCGGCGAGCGGCTGGGTGTGGCCGCTGCGCATATCGCCCAGGTGCGCATCGAGGGGACGATCACCGAGGATGACGAGCTTTTGGAGCGGCTCGACCGCGTTCGCGAATCGGCGGCCGTGAAGGGGGTCATCCTCACTATCGATTCGCCCGGCGGCACGACGGCCGGCGGCGAGGCCATCTTCGAGGAGATCCGCCGCGTGGCCGAGGAAAAGCCGGTTGTCGCCCAGGTCGGCACCCTGGCGGCGTCCGCTGGCTACATGATCGCCAGCGCCGCCGATTTCATCGTCGCGCGCCAGTCCTCCATCGTCGGCTCCATCGGCGTCATCGTCCAGATCCCGAACATCACCGGCCTGATGGACAAGGTCGGCGTCACCATGGAGGAGGTCAAATCGTCGCCGCTCAAGGCCGAGCCGTCGCCCTTCAACCCGACGACGGAGGAAGAACGCGCGATGCTGCGGGCCATGGTTCTCGACAGCTATGACTGGTTCATCGGCCTGGTAACGGAGCGCCGCCCCCTGTCGCGCGGCGAGGTGACCGCGCTTGCCGACGGTTCCGTCTTTACCGGCCGCCAGGCGCTGGAGCGCAAGCTGATCGACGCCGTGGGCGGCGAGCGTGACGCCAAGCAATGGCTGGTCGAAAGAGGCGTCGACGCGGATCTCGACATTATCGAGTGGAAAGCGGACGATTCCGCCGGCTCGTGGTTCCTGCCACAGATCGCTTCGAACTGGGCGGCGCGCCTGCTCGGCCTGCCGCAGGATGGCGCGTTTCTTAGCCGGATCGGCGCCGAGCGCATGTTCCTTGACGGTCTGCTGTCGGTCTGGCAACCTGAAAATACCCACGTGCCGGATTGAAAAAACAAGAAAAATCATGTTCATCCACGGGCAGTCAAAGCGGCGGTAAGAGACCATGATCAAGTCCGAGCTTGTGCAGACCATTGCCAATCGCAATCCGCATCTGTTTCTGCGCGACGTGGAAAACATCGTGAACGCTATCTTCGAGGAGATCACGGAGGCCCTCGCGGAAGGAAACCGCGTGGAATTGCGCGGCTTCGGCGCTTTCTCCGTGAAGAACCGCCCTGCGCGCATGGGACGCAATCCGCGTACCGGGGAATCGGTCTATGTCGAGGAGAAGTGGGTGCCGTTCTTCAAGACAGGCAAGGAACTGCGGGAACGGCTGAACGCGGAAGACTAGAACGGACCACGACACAACAGCGGGCAGACGCGCGACGCGCAGGATGATGCCCGTCGCCATCTCAAGCAACCGGGAGCCTGCATGTTCAACCGCATCGTGATTGCGCTGGTTTTCATACCGCTGGCGGTTATCCTGATCGCGTTGGCGGTGGCCAACCGCGCGGCCGTTCCCTTCACGCTCGATCCCTTCAATCCCGGCAATCCCGCCCTGTCGGTCGAGCTGCCGCTTTTCGTCTATCTCTTCGCCGCCATCGTCATCGGCATGATTGTCGGCAGCATTGCCACCTGGTTCCGACAGGGGCGCTATCGCCGCATCGCCCGCGAACGCACGCAGGAAGTGGAACGCCTGCGCGAGGCCGAGCGCCAGCGAAGCAGGGCCGTCGCTTCGCCCACGGATCTGTGAGCCTGACTGCATGATCACCATCACCGCGAACGACGTCGACAACTGTCTTACCTATGCAGGTCTGGTGGACACGCTGCGCGAGGCCTTCCGGGCCGGCGCCGTGCAGCCGGTGCGCCACCATCACACGATCGAGCGGGCCAAGGGCAGCGCCAGCACGCTCCTGCTCATGCCGGCGTGGAACGATTTCACCTCGGGGGAGGGCGATGGCCATATCGGCGTCAAGATCGCCGCCGTGTCGCCGGACAACAACGCAGCAGGCCTGCCCGCCGTCATGGGCGTCTATCTTCTATTGGACGGCACCACGGGCGAGCCGCGCGCCCTGATCGACGGTCAGCGCCTGACCCTTTGGCGCACGGCCTGCGCCTCGGGCCTTGCCACCGCCTACCTGGCGCGCAACGACGCCTCGCGCCTGCTTCTCGTCGGCGCCGGCGCGCTCGCGCCGCATCTGGCCCGCGCGCATGCCAGCCAGCGGCCCATCCGCGAGGTGACGATCTGGAACCGCACGCCGGCCAACGCCGAAAAGGTTGCCGAGACCCTGCGCCAGGAAGGGATGGACGTGAAGGTCACCGACGAGCTCGATACCGCCATCGGCCGGGCCGATATCGTCAGCTGCGCCACGCTCTCCACCGTGCCGCTGGTGCGTGGCAGCCTGCTGCGCCCCGGCACCCACGTCGATCTTGTCGGCGCCTTCTCCCCGACCATGCGCGAGAGCGACGACGAGACGCTTTCGCGCGCCTCCGTCTTCGTCGACACCCGCGCCGGCGCTACCAAGGAGGCGGGCGACATCGTCCAGGGCATCGCATCCGGCGCCCTGACCGCGGATGACATCAAGGCCGACCTGTTCGAACTGACGCGCGGCGAACATGCGGGGCGGCAGAACGCGGACGAAATCACCCTCTTCAAATCCGTCGGCGCGGCGATCGAGGACCTTGCCGCCGGCATTGCCGTCTATCGCGCCTTCATGCCCTGAGCGGCGGCGCGTTGCGCCTGTCCGGACGCTGTGGCAGAAGCGGCGCGAGGTCGGAATGTGGAGCCCTTGTTGAAGCCTTCAGGTGCAAAGCAACGTCAGCCGCGCCGCCCGCGCGAGCCTAAGCGCGGCAGCCGGCCCGCTGCCGCCGGTAAACGGCAAAACGAGCGCCGGCCGGGGCCGCTGCCGGAGGAGCGCCTGCCGCTGATCCTCGAAGTGCTGCCGGGCGAGGACTACACGCTTCTGGATTCGGGCGCCGGCCGCAAGCTCGAGCAGTACGGGCCCTATCGCATCATCCGTCCCGAGAACCAGGCCATCTGGCAGCCGGCCTGGGGCGAGGCGGAATGGGAAAAAGCGGACGCCGTCTTCACCGGCGACACGGACGAGGAGGGCATCGGCCGCTGGCGCTTTCCCGGCACGGCGCTCGGCGAGACCTGGCCCATGCGCCATGACGGCATCGCCTATCTCGGCCGCTTCACCTCCTTCCGCCATGTCGGCGTGTTTCCCGAGCAGGCCACCCATTGGGCGCATATGGAAGGCCTGATCGAGGAGGCGCGCCGCCCGGTCAAGGTGCTCAACCTGTTCGGCTATACGGGGCTTGCCTCGCTGGTGGCCGCGCGCGCAGGTGCCCAGGTGACCCACGTCGACGCCTCCAAGAAGGCTGTCGCCTGGGCGCGCGAGAACCAGGAGGTCGCCGGCCTTTCCGACCGGCCGATCCGCTGGATCTGCGAGGATGCGGTGAAGTTCGCCGAGCGCGAAGCGCGCCGCGGCAACGGTTACGACATCGTCCTGCTCGATCCGCCCGCCTACGGGCGCGGCCCGAAAGGCGAGGTCTGGCAGCTCTTCGAGCATCTGCCGGGCCTGGTCGAGACCTGCCGCGCCATCCTGTCGCCGAAGCCGCTCGCGGTGGTTTTGACGGCCTACTCCATCCGTGCCTCCTTCTTCGCCATCCACGCGCTGATGCGCGACCGTTTCGCCGGCATGGGTGGCCGCGTCGAATCGGGCGAGCTCGTCATTCGCGAGAAGTCCGCCGGGCGCGCGCTTTCCACATCGCTTTTCTCCCGCTGGGTGGCGCGATGACGGAGCGCGATTGGGAACGGCGGGCACCAGGCCGGGTGAAGGAGGTGACAAGCCTTTCCAACCCCCTGGTCAAGGACATCAGAGCGCTCGCGCTCAAGAAATATCGCGACCGCGAGCATGTCTTCATGGCGGAAGGCTTGAAGCTTGTTCTCGACGCCTTCGACGAAGGCTGGACCATCCGCACCCTTGTCTATGCCAAGGCCGGTCGCGGCAACACCGCCGTGGAGAAGGCCGCCGCCCGCACCGTGGCTTCCGGCGGCCTGGTGCTGGAGGTCAGCGAAAAGGTTCTTTCCACCATTACCCGCCGCGACAATCCGCAGATGGTCGTCGGCGTTTTCGCGCAGCGCTACCGTGCACTCGGCGAGATCCGCGCCGCCGAAGGGGATGTCTGGGTGGCGCTCGACCGCGCACGCGATCCGGGCAATCTCGGCACCGTCATCCGCACTGTCGATGCGGTCGGCGCGCGCGGCGTCATCCTGGTCGGCGAGTGCACGGATCCCTTCTCGCTGGAGACCGTGCGCGCCACCATGGGCTCGCTGTTTTCAGTGCCGCTTGCGCGCGCCGAGCCGGAGGCCTTCCTGTCCTGGCGCAAGGACTTCCCCGGCCTCGTCATCGGCACGCATCTGAAGGGCTCCGTCGACTATCGCGCGATCGAATACGCCGGCCGCCCGGTGCTCCTTCTCATGGGTAACGAGCAGCAGGGCCTGCCCGACCGGCTGGCGGAGACCTGCGACCGCCTCGCGCGCATTCCCCAGGCGGGGCGCGCCGATTCGCTCAACCTTGCCGTTGCCACCGGCGTGATGCTTTACGAAATCCGCCGCAAAGTCTTGCCCATGGCGGCCCCGGAGACCGGTCCATGAAGCTGCGCAAGCTCGTCCCCTATGGCGCCGTTGTCCTGCTTGCCGTGGTGCTCGACCAGGCGATCAAGTTCGTGATCGAGGCGCGCCTGCCGCTGCACGAGGGCATCGACCTTCTCCCCTTTCTGGCGCTGCTGCACTCGCGCAATACGGGCGTCGCCTTTTCCATGTTCTCCGGGGTCGGCGGCTTGTGGCTGAGCCTGGCGGTGCTCGGCGTCATTGCCTTCATCGCCGTTCTGGCATTCCGTACGGAAGCCACGCAGCTCTTTGCGCGCGTGGGTTTCGCCCTCATCATCGGTGGGGCGCTCGGCAATCTCATCGACCGCGCGCTGCGCGGTTTCGTCGTCGACTACGTCTATTTCCACACGCCGGTCTGGTCGTTCGCGATCTTCAACCTGGCCGATGCCTTCATCACCGTCGGCGCCGGGCTGGTGATCCTGGACGAGGTGCTCGCCTGGCGGCGCGGCAGGAAGGCCAAGGAGTGAATCGGCCCGACCGGGCCCGTCGAGCATTGACCTCCTGCCCCTGCCGCCCCACAGTTCATGACTACCGCAAGCTGGAGGAGCGCCATGAGCGACCGTTTCAAGGCCGTCCTGATCACCCGCGAGGAGGGAAAGGACCAGACGGTCGACTTCGTCGAGATGACCGAGAACGAGTTGATGGACGGTGACGTGACGGTCGCCGTCGAGGCGACGACGGTCAACTACAAGGACGGGCTCGCCATCACCGGCAAGGCACCAGTCGTGCGCCGCTTCCCCATGATCCCGGGGATAGATTTCGCCGGCACCGTCACTCGATCCGACCATCCGGACTGGGCGGAGGGCGACAAGGTCATCCTCAACGGCTGGGGCGTGGGCGAGACCCACTATGGCGCCTATGCGGGCCGCGCGCGCGTCAGCGGCGATTGGCTCATTCCCTTGCCGGAGAGCATGAGCGCGCACGAGGCCATGGCGATCGGCACGGCGGGCTACACGGCCATGCTGTGCGTCATGGCACTGGAGCGGCATGGCATCACGCCTGACCGCGGACCGGTCGTCGTGACCGGCGCGAC
>NZ_JBHSUM010000206.1:0-6014 GCF_042660605.1 Nitratireductor sp. GCM10026969 | reverse complement strand
GCCCCTGCCGGCGCCGCAGCGTTCCGCCGCCACGCCTTCGACGGGCACACAGCCGGCCAATACGGCTAGCCGCACGGCTTCCCCTTCATCCGGAACGGCCCCGCAGCCGCAGGCGCCCGCGAATCAGCCCGATGGGCAGCTCGGGGTTCTGCCGCAGGCGCCGAAGCCGCAGCAGGCAGGCCGCGACAATTCGGGTGGAGGCACGGCGAACGACAGTTCCGATTCGGGCCGCTATACCGTAGCCTCGGGTGACACGCTCTACGGGATTTCGCGCAAGACCGGGGTCAGCGTCGACAGCATCAAGCAGGCGAACGGACTGTCCGGCGGCATGATCCAGGTCGGACAGACGCTCACGATTCCGCAAGGCAACAGCGCCGGCCAAACGGCGGTCGCCAAGGCGGAGCCCGCCAAGACAGACGCGCCGAAGGCCGACCCGGTGACCACCGCCTCGGCCGACAAGGCGGGTGCGCCGCCCAAGGCCGAGGAGAAGGAGGTTTCCACCCATACGCCGCCCTCCGGCGATACGGTCTCGGAGAAGAGCGGGGAAGAGGCGGAAGAGGTTGCGGCACTGACCCCTGACGCCACGGGTGTGGGACGTCTGCGCTGGCCGGCGCGCGGGCGCGTCGTCGCCGGCTTTGGCAGCGGAAGCAGCGACGGCATAGACATTGCTGTCCCCGAGGGGACGTCCGTCCGGGCGGCCGAGAACGGCGTGGTCATCTATTCCGGCGATGGTCTAAAGGGATTCGGCAATACCGTGCTCGTGCGCCATGAGGACGGTCTTGTCACCGTCTACGGGCACGCCTCGCAGCTCAAGGTGAAGCGCGGCGACAACGTCAAGCGCGGCCAGGAGATCGCCCTTTCGGGCATGAGCGGGGAAGCGGACCGTCCCAAGCTTCATTTCGAGGTGCGCAAGGGCACCTCGCCGGTCGACCCGATGACCTATCTCGAATAGGCGGGGCCGGGGCCCGTCCGCTCAATCTTTCAGCCGCCTGCCGAGGCGGCCCGCCATATCCTGCACGAATTGCCAGGCCACGCGCCCCGAGCGGCTGCCGCGGGTCGTGGCCCATTCCAGCGCCTCCGCGCGCAGCGTGTCCGCGTCGACCGGAAGGTCGTGATAGCGCGCATAGCCGTCGATCATGGCCAGATACTCGTCCTGCGAACACCTGTGGAAGCCGAGCCACAGACCGAAGCGGTCCGACAGGGAGACCTTCTCCTCCACCGCCTCGGAGGGGTTGATGGCTGTCGAGCGCTCGTTCTCGATCATGTCGCGCGGCAGGAGATGACGCCTGTTGGACGTCGCATAGAGGATGACGTTTTCCGGCCGCCCTTCGACACCGCCTTCCAGCGCCGCCTTCAGCGACTTGTAGGAGGTGTCGTCCTGGTCGAAGGACAGGTCGTCGCAAAACAGGATGAAGCGGTGCGCGGCCGCCTTCACCAGCGCCATCAGGACCGGCAGGCTCTCGATATCCTCGCGATGGATTTCGACGAGCTTCAAGACGGGCGCATCACCCTCGCGCGTGCGATTAACCTCGGCGTGGACAGCCTTGACCAGCGAGGATTTTCCCATGCCGCGCGCGCCCCACAGAAGCGCGTTGTTGGCGGGCAGTCCGGCGGCGAAGCGCCGCGTGTTGTCGAGCAGGATGTCGCGCACGCGATCGACGCCGCGGATGAGCGTCAGATCGACGCGGTTGACCTTTGCGACCGGGGTGAGCGAACCCGTCTCGGCGTGCCAGACGAAACAGTCCGCCGCGTCCAGATCCGGTTCCTCGGGCGCCCTCGGGGCCATGCGTGACGCGATTTCGATCAGCCTGTCCAGCTTTTCATTGAGCGAGTCGACGGCTTTGTCGGTCATGGCGGTCCCCTTGGCAACGAAATAGTACCGTACGGTACGGTTCTGTCACAGCAAGCGTGTTTTTGCAAGGGTTGCCCGCGTGCCGGCCACCTGTGGGATCAGGGGGATACGCGGGCAGTTGCAAACAGGGTGCGAACATCTATATTCCGCGCGAGTTCGAACCGGGCGCTGCGTTCCGGTCCCATTTCGCGATTCGGGAGTTTTTTATGTTTGTGACACCGGCATATGCGCAGGCGGGCGGGGGAGCCCCCGATCTTTTTGTGAGCATCCTGCCCTTTGTGCTCATTTTCGTGATCATGTATTTCCTCATCATCCGGCCGCAGCGCCAACAGATGAAGAAGCGCACCGAGATGCTGGCAGCCGTGCGGCGTGGCGACACTGTGGTGACCGGCGGCGGCCTCGTCGGCAAGGTGACCAAGGTGATCAACGACACCGAGCTCGAGGTCGATCTCGGCGGCGGCATCAAGGTGACGGCCGTGCGCTCCATGCTTGCTGATGTGCGGGTGAAGGGTGAGCCGACTCCCGAGAAAGCGGCCAACAAGTAGCTCCGATTTTCCGCGGAAGGCGCCAGACGGAGCCCGAAGAAAGAAGCGGCATGTTATATTTTTCACGCTTGCAGACCATCCTAATCTGGCTGGCGGTGGCGCTCGGCGTCGCCTACGCCGCGCCGAACGTCCTTCCGCAGTCCTATTTCTCTTCGCTTCCGAGTTGGGCGCCTTCGCAACCCATGACGCTGGGCCTGGACCTCAGGGGCGGGTCGCACATCCTTTTGCAGCTCGACCGTCAGGAACTCGTCACCGAGCGGCTCAACAGCGTGCGTGACGACGTGCGCCGCCTGCTGCGTGACGAGCGCATCGGCTACACGGGCCTTTCCACCGCCGGACAGGCGGTGCAGGTTCGGATCCGCGACACGGCGGAAGTCGAAGCCGCCCGGCAGGCGCTCGATGAACTCCTGCAGCCGGTTACCGGCGGCCTGTTCGGATCCGGCAGCCTACGCGAGTTGGCGCTGTCGGAGCCCGAGCCCGGCCTGCTGCGGCTGACTCTGACGGAGGAGGGGATACAATACCGGCTGTCGAGTGCACTCGAGCAGTCGATCGAGGTGGTGAGCCGCCGCATCAATGAGCTGGGCACGACCGAGCCGGTGGTCCAGCGCCAGGGTGACGACCGGATCCTCGTGCAGGTGCCGGGTCTGGAAGATCCCGAACGGCTGAAGGATCTGCTGGGCCAGACCGCCCGGCTGACCTTCCAGATGGTCGATCAGTCCATGCCCGCCCAGGAAGCGATCGACGGCCGGCCGCCGGCGGGCACCTCCGTCATGTACTCGATGGACGAGCCTTCCGTGCCGTATCTCATCGAGGACCGGATCATCGTTTCGGGCGAGAACCTGATCGACGCCCAGGCCACCTTCGATCAACAGACCAACGAGCCGGTCGTTTCCTTCCGATTCGACACCCGCGGCGCGACCCGGTTCGGGCAGGCCACCCAGGAGAATGTCGGCCGGCTGTTCGCCATCATCCTCGACGGGCAGGTGATCTCTGCGCCGCAGATCCGCGAGCCGATTCTCGGCGGATCGGGGCAGATTTCCGGCAGTTTCACGGTCCAGAGTGCCAACGATCTCGCCGTTCTTCTGCGCGCCGGCGCCCTGCCGGCGACCCTGACCGTCATCGAGGAGCGCACCGTCGGGCCGGGCCTCGGGCAGGATTCGATCGAGGCCGGCCAGATCGCCTCGATAATCGGTGCCGCGCTAGTGGTCCTCTTCATGGTCGCGGCCTACGGGCTTCTCGGCATCTTCGCCGTCGTCGCGCTCACGGCGAATATCTGCATGATCATCGCCATCCTTTCCGGACTCGGGGCCACGCTGACGCTGCCGGGCATCGCCGGCATCGTGCTGACGATGGGCATGGCGGTGGACTCGAATGTGCTCGTCTTCGAACGCATCCGCGAGGAGCGGGCCTCGGGGCGAAGTCTTATTCACGCCGTTGACGCCGGGTTCTCCAAGGCGCTCACCACGATCGTCGACGCCAATGTGACGACCCTGATTGCCGCCGTGATCCTGTTCTATCTCGGCACCGGTCCGGTGCGCGGCTTCGCCGTGACACTCGCCATCGGTATCGTCACGACGGTCTTTTCCGCGTACACGCTGACGCGCTGGATGATCGCCGAATGGGTTCGGCGCCGCCGGCCCAAGGAATTGCCGCGCTTCCCGCTGCAGGTGGTCCCGGTGGAAACGGGCATCCGTTTCATGTGGCTGCGCCGCTTCGCCTTCACGCTTTCGGCGGTCGCCTCCATCGGCGCGCTTGCGCTTTTCGCGACCGTGAACATGAACTACGGCATCGACTTCAAGGGCGGCTCGAGCATCGAGGTGCAGTCGCGGGAAGGCCCGGCCGACATCGCCGAGATCCGTAGCAGCCTCTCCGTCCTCGATCTGGGTGACCTGCAGGTGCAGGAGTTCGGCGACCCGCGCGAGGCGCTGATTCGGGTCCAGGCACAAGAAGGCGGAGAAGAAGCCCAGCAGGCCGTCATCGATCAGGTTCGCAGCGTTCTGGAGGCCGACTACGATTTCCGCCGCGTCGAAGTCGTCGGACCGACAGTGTCGAGCGAACTGGCGCGTGCCGGTACGATCGCCGTCCTGGTCTCGCTGCTGGCGATCCTGATCTATATCTGGCTTCGTTTCGAATGGCAGTTCGCGCTCGGCGCGATCCTGGCGACGATGCACGACGTCATAATGACCATCGGCTTCTTCGTTATCACCGGCATCGAATTCAACCTGTCGAGCATCGCCGCCATCCTGACGATCGTCGGCTATTCGCTGAACGACACGGTGGTGGTCTATGACCGTATTCGCGAAAACCTCAGGCGGTTCAAGAAGATGCCCCTGCCGCAGCTTCTCGACATGTCGATGAACCAGATGCTTGCGCGTACGCTCATGACCTCGGTGACAACGCTTCTGGCGCTTGTGGCACTCTATGCCTTCGGCGGCGAGGTCATCCGCTCTTTCACCGCGGCCATGATCTTCGGCGTGGTGATCGGCACCTATTCCTCGATCTTCGTTGCCGCACCCTTACTGATCCTCTTCCGGATGCGCCCCGCGGGCACTACGGAAGAGGCCGGCGCGGCGAAAAAGGAAGATCAGGGCGCGGGTGAGATCGCGGCCAAGGGATGACCGGCGGTATGCATATACGCGAGGCGCACTTTCCGGGGCGCGCGCCCATCGACGCCTATGGCAATGGCGGCTTCCGCTTTGCCGAGATGTCGCATCGCGGCTCGATCCTGTGCCTGCCTTCGGGCATTCACGGCTGGGCGGCAAGCGATCCTGCCGAACTCGGCGAAGGGGATTTTCTGCAGACCATCGAGGAAGCCGAATCGATCGAAATCCTGCTGGTAGGGACCGGAAGATCGCTCAAGCCGTTGCCGGCGGAACTTCGTGCCCGGCTCAGGGAGGCGGGCATGGCGGTAGAGACCATGTCGACGGGCGCAGCGGTGCGCACCTACAACGTCCTCCTGGCGGAAGAGCGCGCCGTCGCAGCGGCATTGATCGCCGTCGGGTGAGATGAGTTCGGCCGAGACCGAGACGCTCGCCATCGTCCGCCAGGCCGACCCGGACCGCTATCTGGCCGCCCTTTATGCGCCGGCGGCAAAGCGGCCCGCGCTGCTGGCGCTCTATGCCTTCAATGCCGAGATCGCCGCCGTGCGCGACAGGATCAGCCAGCCGCTCCCCGGCGAGGTGCGGCTGCAATGGTGGCGCGACGTCCTGGCGTCGGGCGATCCCGCGGCGGCGGGCGGGCATCCGATAGCCGCGGCGCTTTTGGAAGCCATCCGCGCCTACGACCTTCCCCATGCGACCTTCGAGAACATGCTGGAGGCGCGCATCTTCGATCTCTATGACGATCCGATGCCGACCAGGACGGATCTGGAAGGCTACTGCGGCGAGACCGCTTCGGCGCTGATCCAGCTTGCCGGCCTGGTGCTCGATCCCGGCGCGGCGGTGAAAACGGCGGCGACCGCCGGCCATGCCGGCTGCGCGCAGGCGATTGTCGGGCTGTTGCGGCTGCTGCCGATCCATCGCAGAAGAGGCCAGTGCTACGTGCCGCTCGACATCCTCCAGGCGGTCGGCACGACGCGGGACGATTTCATCGCAGGCAATGACAGGCCGGGCGCGGCG
>NZ_JBHSUM010000205.1:0-6017 GCF_042660605.1 Nitratireductor sp. GCM10026969 | reverse complement strand
CGTCGCGTCGCCTCGGGCGAAGGCCAACTCGCCGAAGAGCCGTGGGTGGCGGCGCGCAATGCCGCCGTTCTGGCGCTTCTCTACGGCTCGGGCATGCGCATCGGCGAGGCGCTGGGCCTGACCGGGGCGGAAATTGCCGCCCTGCGCGGCGGTACCCTGCGGATCACCGGCAAGGGCGGCAAGACGCGGGTGGTGCCGGTTCTGCCGGTGGTCGTCCAGGCGGTCGAAGAATATCGGCGCCTCTGCCCATACCACCTGACGGCGGAAGCGCCGCTTTTCCGCGGCGTGCGCGGCGGCGCCTTGCAGCCGGCCATCATCCAGCGCGAGATGAAGAAGATGCGTTCCGCGCTCAACCTGCCCGACACGGCGACGCCGCATGCGCTGCGCCACTCCTTCGCCACCCATCTTCTGGGCCGCGGCGGCGACCTGCGGGCAATCCAGGAACTGCTCGGCCACGCCAGTCTCTCGACGACGCAGGTCTATACCGCGGTCGACACCTCACGGCTTCTGGAGATCTACGACAGTGCGCATCCGCGCGCCTGACCCGCGCGGTTTCGACGAGCGGCTTAACAGTTTCGCCGCTTTCCCACGGTAAGGGTGAGCCATGAAACGCGCCCGCTCCATCGCCGACCGCATCGCGGAGTTTTCGCTGGGCTTCGTGTCGGCCGTCAATCTCCTGTTCGTGCTGGTCTTCATGGCTGTGCTTCTCATCGCGACGGGCCGCGTTCGCGCCGAGGAGACAGCCTGCGCGGGGCACGACCTCGTGGAAGAGCTTGCCGAGCGCGATCCCGCGCTGCTCGAGGAGATGCAGGAAGAAGCGGCCGCGGCGGAAAACGGCCGGGGCCTGCTGTGGCGCGTGGAAGGGCGGCAGGGTCCGTCCTCTTATCTCTTCGGTACGATGCATGTAAGCGATCCGCGCGTGGTGGACCTGCCGTCGGCGGCGCGCGAGGCTTTCGCCGAAGCCGGCACGATCGTCATCGAGACCACCGACGTGCTGGACGAGCGGGAGATGATGGCTGCGATGGCGGAAACGCCGGGCCTGATGATGTTCCCGCCGGGCGAGGACCTGACGGACCATCTCACGCCGCGCGAGCGCGACATCGTCTCCGCCGCACTCGCCGCGCGCGGCGTGCCGCTGCAAAGCGTGGTGAAGATGAAGCCCTGGATGCTGATCGCGCTCGTGTCGCTGCCGGCGTGCGAGCTGGAACGACAGGAAGAGGGCGCACTGGTGCTCGACGCAAAGCTTGCCGACCAGGCACAGGCCGAGGGTAAACGGCTCGTCGGATTGGAGAGCATCCGCGAGCAATTGGAGGCGATGGCGTCCCTGCCGATGGAGACGCATGTCCACGGACTGATCGGGACGCTTGCGCTCAAGGATCGCACCGACGATATGATCGAGACGCTGATTGGCCTTTATTTGCGCGGTGAGACCGGCATGTTCTGGCCGGCGCTCGACCGCCTCCTGCCAGACGATGAAGCGACGGCCCAAAGCTATGCGGCCTTCGAGGAAGCCATGGTGAAGGCGCGCAACAGGCAGATGGCCGAACGTGCCGTTCCGCTGATCGAGGCGGGCGGAGCCTTCATCGCAGTGGGTGCCATGCATCTGCCGGGGCCGGACGGGCTGGTCTCTCTCCTGCGCGAGACGGGCTACACGGTTACACGCGCTGACTGAGTCGGAGCGCCGGTTTCGGCTTGCTTGCACATCTTCCGGGCGTCGGCACGGCACGAGGCTTCTCGCGGCGCGGTCCCCTTCGGGAACACTTTGCAACTCTACGGCGTTAAGCGGCGAACAAACAACGGAGAATCCCGATGAGTGAGCGAGACCGGAATCGAGATCCCGATGCGCCCAACGCGGATCCGGCGGGCGGCCGTACGCCGCCACCGGCGAATCAGACGGTGGTGCGCTCCAGCGGTACCAGTACTTTCATCGTGGTGGCGGTGCTGGCGGCGATCCTGATTATTCTCTTCCTTGCCTTTGGCGGCGGTGCGTTCTTTGGCGATACCGAGACGATCGTGGCGCCGGAGAACGAGGAGACGGTGGTCGTGCCGGAAGGCGACGACGCCCCTGCGGCGCCCGCACCCGATGCGACCGGCGAGGCGCCTGCGGCGCCGGAAGGCGGCGAGGCTCCGGCCGATACCGCACCGGCTACGCCGGACACCGGCGATACCGCTCCGGCGCCCGATACGGATACGACCCAGCCGCAGTAGCGAGCCGGGCTTGCGGCCGCGGGCTTTCCGCGGCCGCCACGCCATCCGTCAGGAGTGGATCGGCTTGGAGAAGGCGGCGAGCGCGGCTTCCTTGACCGCCTCGGACATGGTCGGGTGGGCATGGCAGGTGCGTGCCAGGTCCTCCGACGAGCCGCCGAACTCCATCAGGACGGCTGCCTCGTGGATCATCTCGCCGGCGCCGAACCCGAGGATGTGCACGCCGAGAATGCGGTCGGACGCCTTGTCGGCCAGAACCTTCACGAAGCCGTCCGTGTGCAGCATCGAGCGGGCGCGGCCGTTGGCGGTGAAGGGGAACTTGCCGGCGCTGTATTCGATGCCGGCCTCCTTCAGCTCCTCCTCGGTGCGGCCGATGGAGGCGACCTCCGGGCTGGTGTAGACGACGCTGGGGATGACCCCGTAGTTCACGTGGCCGGCCTGACCGGCGATCATTTCGGCCACGGCGACGCCTTCCTCCTCGGCCTTGTGGGCGAGCATCGGCCCGGCGATCACGTCGCCGATGGCGAAGATGCCGGGAATGTTGGTGCGCAGGTGCTCGTCCGTCTTCACGCGCCCGCGCTCGTCCGTCTCCACGCCCGCCTCATCGAGGCCGAGGCCCTCGGTGACCGGCCTGCGGCCGGTGGCGACCAGCACGACATCGGCTTCAATCGTTTCGGCCTCGCCGCCTTTGGCCGGCTCGAAAGTGACCTTCGCACCCTTCCTGGCCTTGGAGACATCCGTCACCTTGGCGCCGAGATGGAAGGTCATGCCCTGCTTGCCGAGCAGGCGCTGGAACTGCTTGGCGACCTCGCCATCCATGCTGCCGAGGATCGTGTCGAGATATTCGACCACAGTGACCTCCGTGCCGAGCCGCGCCCAGACGGAGCCGAGCTCAAGGCCGATCACACCGCCGCCGACCACAATCATCTTTTCCGGCACCTTGGAGAACTCCAGCGCGCCGGTGGAGGAGACGATCGCCTTTTCGTCAAACTTGACGTCGACACCCGGAATGCCGGCCACATCCGAGCCGGTGGCGATGACGATGTTCTTCGCCTCGACGGTCTCTTCCTTGCCGTCCTCGCCGGTGACGACCACCTTCCCGGCCCCGGCGATGCGCCCGGTTCCGCGGAAGACGTCGATCTTGTTCTTCTTGAACAGGAAATCGAGGCCCTTGACGTTCTGTTCGACAGTCTTGTCCTTGTGGGCCAGCATCTTCTTCAAGTCCGCCTTCGGCTGGTCCACGTCGATGCCGAGATCGGCGAAGGAATGCTGCGCCTCGGCCAGCATCTCGGTGGCATGGAGCAGCGCCTTGGAGGGAATGCAGCCGACATTGACGCAGGTGCCGCCGTGGTTCGGGCGTTTCTCCACCACCGCCGTCTTGAGGCCGAGCTGGGCCGCCTTGATGGCGCAGACATAGCCTCCGGGGCCGGTTCCGATCACGACAATATCATAGGTGGTGGGCATGGGTTCTTCCTGCCTGTTCTGTTTCCACTTTTGGAGCGGACTACCGCCCCCCGGTTACGTCGATGAATGCTCCGGTGACGTAGGACGCCGCGTCGGACAAAAGCCAAACGATGGCATTGGCCACCTCTTCCGCGCTGCCTTCGCGCTTCATGGGAACGGCGGCGCGCATCTGCTTCACGCGGTCCGGCTCGCCCCCGGAGGCATGGATCTCCGTGTCGATGATGCCGGGCCGGACGGCGTTCACGCGAATGCCTTCTTCCGCCACCTCCTTGGCAAGCCCGGTGGTGAAGGTGTCGATGGCGCCCTTCGAGGCGGCGTAGTCGACATACTGGCCGGGACCGCCCAGAAGTGCCGCGACGGAGGAGAGGTTGACGATCCCGCCGCCCTTGCCGCCGTGCCGGGTGGACATGCGCCGAACCGCCTCCCGCGCGCACAGGAACGAGCCGACCACGTTGACACGCATCATGCGCTCGAGGCGCTCGAAGCTCATCTCGTCGACGCGGGCGCGGATGTCGACGATGCCTGCGTTGTTCACGAGACCGCCCAGAGCGCCGAACGAATCCGCGGCAGCGAACAGAGCTTCGATGTCAGCCGGTTCGGCGACATCCGCCTGCACGAGGATTCCGTCGCTGCCCGCTTTCCTGACCTGGCCGAGCACGGCTTCGGCCGCCTTCTCGTCGGCGCGATAGTTGATGACGACGCGCCAGCCAGCACGGGCGGCCTGCAATGCCGTGGCCGCGCCGATGCCGCGGCTCGCGCCGGTGACGATCAGGACGTCATTGCTGGCTGGCATCGGGTCTCTCCATTTCGGTGTCGTGGGAGGAGGTGCATGGGATCAGGTGAGGCTATCGGTCGGAAAATGCCAGGCGAAGGCCGAAGCCGGCGAAGGCGGCCGCCACCGTGCGCCGCATCCATTTGAGCACGGTATCGCTTCTCAACACCTTCTCGCCGAAAAGCGCGGCGAAGGCGCCATAGACGACGAAGACGGCGAAGGTCATGGCCATGAAGACCGCGCCGAGGGCTAGGATCTGGCTGATGGCGGACCCTGCTGCGGGATCGATGAATTGCGGGATGAAGGCGAGGAAGAAGAGGGATAGCTTCGGGTTCAGCGCATTGATGAGGACGCCGGTCCTGATGACCGTCCATGCCGCCACGGGCCGGCGTTCGCCGGCCTTTATCCTCAGCGGACCCGATTCCTTCAGGGTCTGCCAGGCGAGATAGAGGAGGTAGAGGACGCCGGCGAGCTTGACGGCCTGGAAGAGAAGTGCGCTCGTGTGGAGGAGGGCGGCGAGGCCGACCGCCGAGGCGAACAGGGCCGGCAGGATGCCGAGCGTGCAACCGAAGGCGGCGGCGAAGCTTGCCCTGCGGCCGGCGGTGAACCCCATGGCAACCGTGTAGACGACCCCTGTGCCCGGGACGAGGACGACGATCAGAGCGGTGATAAGGAACTCGATGCTCATCGACGGCTCTCCGGAGCGGGGCGGGGAGAAGCTCGGCAGGGCAGAGGGGCGCGCGACAGAGAACCGGCGTCTGCGAGCACTTCCATATCCCCCACGCCCCTCGCGCCTCTCCTAAAGATCCAACACCAGCCGTTCCGGATCCTCCAGAACCTCCTTCACCCGCACGAGGAAGGTCACCGCCTCCTTTCCATCGACGATGCGGTGATCGTAGGAGAGCGCCAGATACATCATCGGACGGATCTTGATCTCGCCGCCGACGACCATCGGCCGCTCCTGGATCTTGTGCATGCCGAGGATGCCCGACTGCGGGGCGTTGAGGATCGGCGTCGACATGAGCGAGCCGTAGACGCCGCCATTGGAGATGGTGAAGGTGCCGCCCTGCATGTCGGCCATGGAGAGCTTGCCGTCGCGGGCGGCGGCCCCCAGGCGGCCGATCTCCTTTTCGATCTCGGCGATCGTCATGCGGTCGGCATCGCGCACCACGGGCACGACAAGGCCGCGCTCGGTACCGACGGCGACGCCGATGTGGCAGTAGTTCTTGTAGATGATATCAGTGTTGTCGATCTCGGCGTTGACCGTCGGGATCTCGTGCAGCGCGTGGCAGACGGCCTTGGAAAAGAAGCCCATGAAGCCGAGCTTCACGCCGTGCTTCTTTTCGAACAGGTCCTTGTACTTCTTGCGCAGGTCCATGACCGCCGTCATGTCCACCTCGTTGAAGGTGGTGAGCATCGCGGCGGTGTCCTGGGCCTCCTTGAGGCGCCGGGCGATCGTCTGGCGCAGGCGCGTCATCTTCACGCGTTCCTCGCGCGCCTCGTCGTCGCTCGGCGAGGGTGCGCGGGCCGCCTTGGGCGCTTCCGCCACCTTCGGCGTCTCCGCCGGCTCGCTGGG
>NZ_JBHSUM010000204.1:0-6050 GCF_042660605.1 Nitratireductor sp. GCM10026969 | reverse complement strand
CTGGCGCATGCCGCCCGAGAGCTGGTGCGGATAGCGGAAGCGGAAGGACGGACCGAGCCCCACATCGGCAAGGGCGCGCGCGATGCGCCTGTCGCGGTCGCCCAGGCGATGAATCGCGAGCGGTTCCGACAGAATCTGGTCGACGGTCTGACGTGGATGCAGGGATCCGTAGGGATCCTGGAAGACCATCTGAACCGTGGCGAAAAAGGCGCGGTTGCGGGGTACGGGAACCGGCTTGCCGGCAACCGCGATCGTGCCGGCTGACACCGGCGCCAGGCCGCAGATGGCGCGCAGGACGGTCGATTTGCCGGAGCCGGACTCTCCGACGAGGCCGAAGGATTCACCCTCGGCGATACGCATACTGAGCCCCTTTACCGCCTCCACGCGGAGGCGGCCGCTGCCGAAGACGACGGAAAGGTCGCGGATATCGATCATTACTGCGTCCATGCCGGATCGCGCTCGAGCGTGGGGAGAGGATGGGCGGAGCCTTCAAGGGCGGGAAGGCAGTTCATCAGTCCGCGCGTATAAGGATGCCGTGCCGCGTCGAGATCGCCCGCGGCCAGTTCCTCCATGACCTTGCCGCCATACATGACGAGCACCCGGTCGCAGAAGGAGGAGACCAGGCGCAGGTCATGGCTGATGAAGATCAGGCCCATGCCGCGCTCGGCCACAAGCCGATCGAGAATGCGCAGCACCTCCTGCTGCACGGTCACGTCAAGTGCCGAGGTCGGCTCGTCGGCGATCAGGAAATCGGGATCGGTGACGAGCATCATGGCGATCATCGCGCGTTGCCCCATGCCGCCGGAGGCCTCGTGCGGGTAGAGCGAGAAGACGCGGGCCGGATCGCGCATCTGCACGGCTTCCAGCATCTCCAACGACTTCTCCCGCGCCTCCTTGCGGCCTCCGCGCTTATGTGCCCGATAAGCCTCGATCATCTGTTCGCCGATGGTCATGACCGGGTTCAGCGAATATTTCGGATCCTGCATGACCATCGTCATGCGCCCGCCGCGCAGGTCGCGCAACTGCCGTGGCGAAATGGAGAGCAGGTCGATCCCATCGAAGGTCAGCCGGTCGGCTGTCACCTCGCCCGGCGGCGGGGTGAGGCCGAGAATGGCGCGGCCGGTCTGGGATTTGCCGGACCCGGATTCGCCGACGATGCCGAGCCGCTCGCGCCCGAGGCTGAAGGAGACGCCGCGCACCGCCTCCACCGTGCCGGTGCGCAGGTGAAAGCGAACGTTGAGGTTTTCCACCTCAAGGAGGGGTTTTTGCTCGCTCATCGCGCCGCCTTCGGGTCGAGGACGTCGCGCAGGCCATCGCCAAGCAGGTTGAAGCCGAGCGAGACGACGAAAATCGCGATGCCCGGCATGGTGGCGACCCACCAGTAATCGATGATGTACTGCCGGCCGGCCGCGATCATCGCACCCCATTCGGGCATGGGCGGCTGGGCTCCGAGCCCCAGGAAGCCGAGGCCGGCGGCCGTGAGAATGATGCCGGCCATGTCGAGCGTGACCCGGATGATCACCGAGGGCACGCAGAGCGGCATGATGTGGCGGGCGATGATGCGCGCCCTCGACGCGCCCTGCAGCCGCACCGCGGCAATGAAGTCGCTGTTGCGGATCGTCAGCGTTTCCGCGCGGGCTATGCGCGCATAGGGCGGCCAGGAGGTGATTGCGATGGCGATGATGGCGTTCTCGATGCCCGGCCCGAGCGCGGCGACGAAGGCGAGCGCGAGGATCAGGCGCGGGAAAGCGAGAAAGATGTCGGTGATCCGCATCAAGGTCGCGTCCACCCAGCCGCCGACATAGCCCGCCACGGTGCCGATCAGGAGGCCAACCGGCATGGCAAGCACCGTCACCAGCGCGACGATCATCAAGGTCAGCCGCGAGCCGTGGACGAGGCGCGAATAGATGTCGCGCGCCTGGCTGTCCGTGCCCAGCCAGTGCTCGGCACTCGGCGGCAGGAGCCGCTCCGTCCGGAGATCGCCGCCGACGATCGGTGAATGGGTGGCCAGCTGATCGGCGAAGATAGCAACGATGATCAGCCCGACCACCACCAGGAGGCCGAGCATGGCGAGCGGATTGCGCGAGAAGGTCCGCCACGAGAGATAGGTGCGGCCGAGCCGCGCCTGCGTGCGGGAGGACGGCTCGCTCGTCGTCAGCCATTCGCGCAGCGTTTGGGGTCGTTCGAGGCTGCCTGTCATGTCAGCGCGTCCTCGGGTCGAAGAGACGGTACAGAAGATCGGAGAAGGTGTTGATCGCCACGAAGACGATGCCGATCACGAGCGTGCCGCCGAGAACGGCGCTCATATCCGCGTTCTGCAGCGAGTTGGTGATGTAGCGCCCGAGCCCCGGCCAGGCGAAGACGGTCTCGGTCAGCACCGAGCCTTCGAGCAGATGGGCATAGGAGAGCGCGATGACAGTGATCAGCGGCACGATGGCATTGCGAAGGGCATGGCGCCAGATGATGCGCCGCTCCGAGAGGCCCTTCACGCGGGCGGTCACGACATATTCCTGCGACAGTTCGTTGAGCATGAAGGAACGCGTCATGCGGCTGATATAGGCGAGCGAGAAATAGCCCAGAAGCGAGGCCGGCAAGACAATGTGCGAGACGGCGTTGCGGAACACGTCCCAGTCGCCGGCAAGGGCGGCATCCACCAGTACCATGCCCGTCACGGGCGTGAGCATGTATTCGTAGCTGACGTCGAGCCGGCCGGGGCCGGAGACCCAGCCGAGATTGGCGTAGAAGACCAGAAGGGCCAGAAGGGCCAGCCAGAAGATCGGCGCGGAATAGCCGACGAGCCCGATCACCCGCACGAGATGGTCGATAAACTGTCCGCGCCGCACGGCAGCCAGAACCCCAAGCGGCACGCCGAAGACGGTGCCGATCAGCGTGCCCAGCGTGGCAAGCTCCAGCGTCGCGGGAAAATAGCGGGCGATGTCCTCCGCGACCGGGCGCGAAGTCAGCACCGAGGTGCCGAGATCGCCGCGCAGCACGTTGCCGACATAGATCAGGAACTGCTGCCACAGCGGCAGGTGGAGGCCCATCTCCTCGCGCACGCGCTCATAGACATGCGGCGGTGCCCGGTCGCCGACAACGGCAAGCACGGGATCGATCGGCACTACCCGGCCGATGAAGAAGGTGACGGCGAGAAGGCCGAGAATGGTGACCGCCACCATGAAAAGGAAGCGGCCGACCACGGCGAAACCGGAAAGGAGGGCGCGCATACGCCCCCCTTCTTCGTAGCCACTACTGGCGAGACTCATGGAGTTGGATCAGTCCTTGCTGGCTTGGCCGAACTGGTTGGAATCGAAGGAGGGGCCGATCAGGAAGTTTTCGACGTTGTCCTGCATGGCCATCACCTCGATCTCCTGGAACATGATCACGAACGGTCCCCGGTCCATCACCTCGCGCTGCAGTTCCTCGTAGATCTGCGCACGCTTGTCGGTGTCGGTCTCCAGCACCGCGGATTGCGTCTTCTCCGTCAGTTCGGGGATCTCCCAGGCGTTGCGCCAGGCGAGCGGTTTCGCCGCCGCATCGTCGGAATTGTCCGGATTGGAGGCGAAGGTGTCGGCGTTGGTGTGGGGATCCTGATAGTCGGGGCCCCAGCGGCCGATATAGATGTCGTGCTCGCGGGCGCGGTACTTCGTCAGCGTCTGCGCACCGTCACCGGGAATGAGTTGCAGATCGATGCCGGCTTGCGCGAACGTCTGCTGGATCGCCTCGCCCATGCCTGTGATGTCCGGCGTGTTGCGCGTGTCCATGGTGACGGAGAAGCCGTCGGCCAGCCCCGCCTCCGCAAGCAACTCCTTGGCCTTTTCCACATCGAGCGAGAACGGCGTGTCCTCGACGGCGCCCAGAAAACCTTTGGGCAGGAAGGCCTGGTGCACTTCGGCCAGCCCCTCCATGATCGTGTCGGCGATCGCACCGTAATCGACCAGATATTTGAGCGCCTGGCGCACTTCGGGCTTCGACAGATGTTCGTTCTTCTGGTTGAGGCCGAGATAGTAGAGCCCGCCCTTCACGCCGCTCTGGATCTTGATGCCTTCGGTTCCTTCCAGCGCTTCGAGCTCTTCCGGCCCGAGATCACGGGCGATGTCGATGTCGCCCTGCTCCAGCATCAGCCGCTGCGTCGAGCTTTCCGGCACATGCTGATAGATGACGCGGGCGAGCGGCGGCTCGGGAGCAAAATGTTCGTTGCGCTCCATGACGACGGCCTCGTTGGGGCGCCACTGGCGGATGGCGAAGGGGCCGGAACCGGCATAGTTGCGCTTCAGCCATTCATGGCCGAGGTCGCCGTCGACCTCGTGCTCAAGGACAAGATCCTTGTCGACCACCGAGGCCACGGTCGAGGTCAGGCAGTAAAGCACGAAGGTGGGCGCGTAGGCCTGGTCCATCTCGAATGTGAACTCGTAATCCCCCGTCTGGACGATCTTTTCCTCCACATTGTCGGCGGTGAGGCCGAACTGGGTGAGGATGAAGGCCGGCGACTGGTCGAGCTTCACCGCGCGCTGCAGCGAGAAGACGACGTCTTCCGCGGTCAGTTCGTTGCCGGAAGCAAAGGTCTTTCCCTGGCGGACGGTGAAGGTGAAGGTCTTGCCGTCGTCCGACACCTCCCAGGATTCGGCGACCGCGCCGAAGATATCGGAAACGTTTTCCAGATCGTAGCCGATCAGCCGCTCATAGGAGTTGCCCATCATCTCGGAAGCGGAAAACTCGAAGACTTCCGCCGGATCGAGCGTGATGATGTCGTCGATCTGCCAGGCCATGACGAGCGTGTCTTCGGGCGTCGCGGCGCGCGTCGGCGAGAGTGTCAGTGCCACGATCGCGCCCGCGGCAAGGAGTGACTTTAGCGTTCTCATGTTTGAGACGGCCCCTCTGTTTTTTGATAGCGTTCGGATGTATCCGCGTTCGGAGCACCGATGATGGACCGAGATCGGGGCACTGTCCAGTTACGCGCGTATTTTGTCCAAGCTTCCCGTCCGTCCCTTCAGGCAGCCGGGCGCGCTTCCTCCTCCAGCGCTTGCGCCATGCCTTTTTGCAACATGCCCGTGAGAATGCTCCGGACGCATGCGTTCCACTCCCGACTGGCCGCAAGTTCGTCGGGGAACAGTCCCGGAAGCCCCGTCAGCGCGTCGGCCACGGCTCCCGCATCGCCGCCGGCGCGCGCCAGGGCGGAGGCGATCTCCTCCTCGCGCGGATCGCGCAGGCGATAGGCCTCGCCATTGTCGCGCCGGCCGGTGCAATAGCGCATCCAGGCGGCCACCGCGAAGGCGAAGGGGCGCAGGTCGCCGCCGTTCCGCAGAGCATGCAGCGCAGGTGCCAGGATGCGCTGCGGCAGCTTCTCGGTCCCGTCCATGGCGATCTGATAGGTCTCGTGCGCTATGGCCGGGTTGGCGAAGCGGTCCGTAAGCGCCAGCGCGTAATCCTCCGTATCGATGCCCTCAAGCGGCGACAGCGTGGCCGCGGCGGCGGACAGGTGACGGCGAACGAGGCGCGCCAGCGCCTCATCGGCCATCACGTCACGCACATATTCACGGCCAGCGAGGAAACCGGCATAGGCCATCATCGAATGGCTGCCGTTGAGCATCCGGAGCTTCATCGCCTCATAGGGCGCGACGTCGGCGACGAAGATGGCGCCGCCCCTCTCCCATTCGGGCCGCCCGGCGGGGAAGCGGTCCTCGATCACCCATTGCGAGAACGGCTCTGCCTCGACGGCGGCCATGTCGCTCACCCCGAGGAGCCGTTCCGCCTCGGCGCGCGTCTTTTCCGTCGGGGCCGGCGTAATGCGGTCGACCATGGTCGAGGGGAAGGCGACATGGGTGCGGATCCAGTCGGCAAGGTCCGGGTCGACACGCGCGGCAAAATCGGTGACGCCGGCACGCACGAGGCCACCATTGTCCGGCAGGTTGTCGCAACAAAGGACGGTAAAGGGGGCGAGCCCCTTCTCCCGTCGCAGGCGCAGGGCCTCCACCAACAGGCCGAGCGCGCCGCGTGGCGCGTGTGGATCGGCGAGGTCGGCGGCGATGGCGGGATGCCTGTCGTCCACCGCC
>NZ_JBHSUM010000203.1:0-6068 GCF_042660605.1 Nitratireductor sp. GCM10026969 | reverse complement strand
CCGCTCCGCGCGCGGCACCTCGCGCAGGCCGACGGAGAGTGCGGGCAAATGCGCCCTTGCCTTGCCGCACCTGCGCAGGAGCGCGGCGACCAGTAAAGGGCCCAGCCATTGCTGGCGGTCCAGCGGCCGGAGTGTTTCCCACGCGTCCCAGGCGAGGAAGGCGGTAACGACGGGCGGCAACTCCTCCCCTTTCAGGGCGACGAGCCGCGCGCGCCATTGTTCGACAAGAGCCTCCTCGTCATGGTCGGGGTCGCGCAACAGCGCGAAAGCGGCGGGCGAAACCTCCGCCTGGCCGGGATCCGGCTCGGCGGCGGGCAATGGCCAGGGTGCCACAGCCGGTGCGAAGCCCTCATCCCTTCCTGTCGGCTCCTGTCCCGCTCCGGCCAGGGTTTGACCCGCCCGGGCCAGGACGGCATCGATCTCGGCCAGTTCCTCCGCGAGCGCGTCGTTTTCCGCCACCTCTGCGCCAAGTGTATCGGCATCCCCTTCAGCAAACTCCGCTTTCGGGACTGCCGGGGCTGCACCCCCCTCCCCTTCCCGGCGCCTCAGCGCGGCAAGTCCGCCCGGCGAGAGCGCCCAGCCCGGCGCCCGGTCGGCGATGCGGCGTCGCGTGCGCAAGACGTCATGAGCCCGGGTGACCTCGTGCGTCGGCGCCCGTGCATCCATGCGACCGTCATGAAGCACCAGTTCCTCGACGTGAACGAGTTCTCCATCGAGCCACAGCGCGGCCGCCGCGTCGGCGAAATGCTGCCGGGCGCGAAAACCGTCGCCGCAGGGGCTGTGGGCCACGCGCGTGTCGAGACGCGCCAGGAGATCCTCTGCCCGTGCCAGTGGCTGCAGGACGTGCATGAGGAACTGATCGAGCGATTCGCGGCGCATGAACCGGAAAATAGCACATCATTAACCAGAAGCTAACTCGCTGTTTGTTTCCGTCACTCGGGATCGGCCCAGGGCACTCCTTTCCGGATGTGCGGGTTCTGGATCAGCGGCATTTGCCGCAGCTTCTTTCCGCAGCCGGGCAGAGAGCAAGGCACGCAGCATCGGCTCCGGCGAGAAGCCGCCGATCGTGGCCCGCTTCGAAAGGCTGCGCAGATATGCGCCGGGAGATTTCAGCTCCTCCGCCCGTTCCAGCATGGCTGCGATCACGATGGCCGCATCGATGTCTCCCATGGCATGGCGCGCCTGGAACCAGGTTTCGCCGGAGATGCCGAGCATGGTGCGCACGAGATCGGCGGCCTTTGCAAGATCCCGCCAACCCAAAATGCCGCCCGGCGCGTAATCGGCGATCCGCGGACAGGCGGCAAGAACGGAGGAAAGGGCAACCGCGGGCTGCGGCGCGGGTGTTTGTTTCGGCTGATGTCCGGCGGGGCGCTCGCTGCGTTGACAGCTGTCAACTTTGCCGGAGGAGGTGTCGTGCGCGCGGTCGGCGGATTCAGGAACCTCTATATTATACTTATAAGAATCCTCTGAATCGGATCTCTCTATATGGCGCTCACTTTGCGCGTCATTGGCGCTCACTTTTCGTGTTTCAGCGCCTTTCGCAGGGGTTTCATCCGCGTCGTTGACAGCTGCCAACTCCGGTGCCGGCGCACTCGATAGCCACGCTCTCTCGATCTCCGCACGCAAGGCAACGAGCTGCCCCTTGCGCGCTTGGAGCGTCTCGGCATCGGTGTTGCGGCCGAGCCGGCCGGAAAGCGCTGCCAGGCGCTCCTCGAACCGGGCAAGGTCGAGCGCCCTTCCCTCCGCGCGTGCTGTCCGCAGGAGGGCTGAGATATCGCGCAGATGGATGGTCACCTCGCTTCTGAGTGCGCGGATGGCGGCGGTCCGTGCTCGCGCTTCCGCTGCCAGGCGGGCGATCTCTTCTGCCCGGACGGCGAGCGGCGAAAGGTCGAAGCCGAAGGCGGTCTCGATGCGGCCCTCGGCGTCGCGGCAGGCAAAGCGCTTGCCGTTGGCGCTGTCCCGCCGCAGGACCAGACCCGCCTCGACAAGGGTGACCAGATGCCGCCTCAGCGTCGCCGGCGCCATGCCGCGCGTGCGCAGGGAAAGCTCCGCATTGGATGGAAAGACGATGAGCGGACGGCCCGCATCGAGCCTGCGTTCGGGAAAGAAGCTCACCAGCGCTTCCAGGACGACGATGGTCCGATCCGACAGTTGAAGTGCTGCGCGCGCCTCGGTGACGGCGCGGATGAGTTGCCATTTGTCATGGCCCTCTTTCCCGCCCTGCTTCGAATGCTGGGCTTGCGCTGCCGCACCCTGATCCCGCAACGCCTGGCGGGCCCGAATCACCCGTTCGTTCACCGCAAATTGGGCACGAACCAACCCTTTCCCGCCAAATGGCGAGACGGCAAATCTCTCCGACATGTCTCCTGCCTTTCAATAGGCAAGAAAAAGCCGTCACCGGAGCGCGCCGATGCTTGACATTACCGGTCGGAAGTGATTCTTTCAGATTGCTACATCGAAAGGGGCTTCCGGAATGGCGACGTTCTGGGGGCCTTTTTCTTGCGCGGTTTTCCTCTTCGCTGACTTCCTCTCTTCACTCCGATCTCCGCCGCGGCCGGGCCGCCGGCGGCATGGCTATTTCTTCACGTTGCGCTCCTTCTCGAAGCGGGTGGCCAGCTCCGGCAGGCGCTCGGCAATGTAGTCGGCAAGCCCCGGCCAGGCCGCTTCGTCGAACTCCAGCTTCGGCCTTCTGCCCGTGCGCAGGTGCGCCAGCACCCTGCCCTTGCCATCCGCGATCTGTCGCGGCGTCTGTCTTTCCGTGCGTGCCGCCTGTCGCCGTGACACCCGTTCGAAGACGCGGTTGAAGCGCTGGTCCGAGGAAAGCTGCCTGAAACCTTCCGATGTGATCTCGTCTTCGGCGATCACCTCGGCGGCTTCGCGTTTCAGGAGTTCGGCCAGCGCCATCCAGCGCTCGCGGCCGGCCTTCGGTGCGGGGCCGATCGCCGCGGCGATGCGGCCGGGCACCGCGCCGGCAACGGCAAGCAGGCGGGTGATGTCGGCCTTGTGGACGGAAAGCGCGCGCTGGGCGACGCCGCGGTCGAAGCCATAGCGGATCAGTGCCTGGGCGAAGAAGGCGCGCTCGATGAAGGAAAGATTGCGTCGCTCGCTGTTCTCCTTGCCCTGGGCGAGCACCAGTTCCTCGTCAGCCAGCCGGCGCACGACCGCCATGACCGGCTGATTGAGCCGGGCGGCAGCGCGCACGCGCCGATGGCCGTAGGCGACCTGATAGCGCTCCGGCTTTTCGGGATGCGGACGGACGAGCACCGGCACCTGCTGGCCGTTGTCGCGCATGCTGGCGACCAGCGCCTCGAAGTCCTCGTTGCCCGTTTCCTCACCGCTCAGGCGATCGCGCACCGGCGAGGGATCAATCAGATCCGGCGCGATCTCGACGACGCGTTCGCCCTTGGCGAGACTTTCCTTGATGGCGCGCGCCTCGTCGATCTCGCGCGACATCGTGTCGAGCGAAAGCCCCATCGCCTTGACGGCGCCGGAGGCGCTGCGCGGCGGCGTGGCGGATTTCGTCTCCGGCGCGGGTTCCGCCGGTGCCGGTCCGGGATCGGCGTCGGCGCGCTGGGGAGGGGCTTCGCCGGGCAGGGGCCCGCCGCCGAAAAGCGCCTTCAGGTGGTCCTTGCGCTTGCTCATGCGCCGCCTCCCTGATTGCGGCCCCAAGCCTCCAGCATGAGGCCCTCGATCTCCGCGTTGACGGCTGTCAACGCCTCCATGGCGCGGTCGTAGGTGGTGCGGGTGAAGCTGTCGCGGCCAACTTCGTAGAGCGTCTGCTTGGTCAGGCCGGCGTCGGAAATCGCCGTCGACTTGACCATCGGCGCCGTCAGCACCCGCTCGCCGAACTGCGAGCGCAGGAAGCCGACGATCTGCGTCTGCGGGCCGTCATTGGGCTCGTAGCGCGTGACGAGGTAGCGCAGGAAATCGAAATTGAGCGTACCGCCCGCCGCGCGCACAACCGACAGAAGGTCGGCGGTCATGTAGAGGAACTGGCTCATGGAGGCGACGTCCAGCATCTGAGGATGCACGGTGACGATGACCGAGGTGGCCGCGCAGAGTGCCGAGAGCGTCAGAAAGCCAAGCTGCGGCGGGCAGTCGATGACCACCACGTCGTAGTCGTCCGCGACACTTGCCAGAGCCGCCTGGATGCGGGCGAAGAAGAACCCGTCCGGGCCGGATCCGGCCTGGCGCTCGGCCAGCATGCGTGGGGTGGTGTGCTCGAATTCGTGCAGTTCCAGATTGCCGGGCACGAGGTCGAGCCCGTCGAAATAGGTCTTGCGCAGGATCTCCGACAGCGGCCGGCGCTCGTCGTCATAGCGGATCGCGCCGTAAAGGGTGTCGTTGCCGGACAAATCGATTTCCGGCTGGTAGCCGAAGAGGGCGGAAAGGGAGGCTTGCGGGTCGAGGTCGACCGCCAGCACGCGATAGCCGGCAAGCGCCAGATGCTGCGCCAGATGGGCGCTGGTGGTGGTCTTGCCGGAGCCGCCCTTGAAGTTGGTGACGGCGATCACCTGAAGATGCTCGCTTTCCGGCTCGCGCCATTTCACATAGGAGCGGGCCTTGGGCAGGTTGCCCTTGGCGCGGGCCTGCTCGGCCAGATGCCGGCGCAGGGCGTTGATGTCGGCCAGCGAATAGAAGCGCCGCCCGCCCGATCCCGTCTCCGGCTGCGGGCCTTCGCCGGCGATCGACAATTGCCGCAGATAGCCGTCGGAGACGCCGATCAGCCGCGCCGCTTCGCCGCTGGTGAACGTGCGCAGCGCCTTCTGCGAGGCGGGAGGGAAGACGCGGTCGCGCAGCACGCGCAGCTGGCCCGACAGAAGCGCCGCATCGGCGGCGATTCGTTCGTCGGCTGCCGGTGTCTGCGCCTCCGTCCGTTCCGCATTCTTGTTCAACATTCGCCTTCCTCCGGCCCTGCGGCCTTTCTCCTGTCCGGCGGCGGCAAAACCCACCCCGCCGGTCGACACCCGTCAACCGAACACAGCTTACCGGCACGCAACAGAGCGGGGATAAAATTCCCCCAGGCCGCTCACAAAACGGCAACCCCTCTACACACCGCTACACTACCGCGATTCGCCCCGAACGGGCGAGCCGCCTACGCCGGCCGCCGGACATGCCCCCGAAAGGGTGCTCACCGGGAAAAACCGGCACTAACGAGACAAAGCCGCCATTGATGGCTTTTGCAATCGGTTACGCTACGGACCCTCAAAGGCGGCTTTTTCCGTAGCTATTGGAATAGCGCCGGCCGATTCCGTCAAGAAATTTTTGGTTAACAAGAGGTTAACGCGTTCCGGCCGGTGCCGGAACGCGCGGAAAGCCATTGAATTTACGGGGAACTTCCGGGGAGGGGAGGGCGCGCGGGGCTTCGCCCGATCCTCGCAGCGCGCTCGTTACAGCCCGCGCATCACCTCCGCCGTGATCTCGAAGGAGCGCAGCCGCGCCCTATGGTCGTGGATCTGTCCGGTGAGAATCACCTCGTCCGGCCGGTAGCGTTCCAGGAAATCCGCAATCGTCCGGCGGACCGTCTCCGGCGATCCGGCGGCGGTGCAGGACAGCGCGTGGTCGATCGCCGGCAGCATGGCGGGATCGATTTTTTCGGAAATTTTATCCACGGGGCGGGGCAGGGGACCCGGCCTTCCGGTGCGCAGATTCGCGAAGGCCTGCTGCATGGAGGTTTTGAGGTAGAGTCCCTCCTCGTCCGTCTCGGCGGCGAAGGCGTTGAGCGCCAGCATGAAATACGGCTTTTCCAGGTAGGGCGAGGGCCGGAAGGTCTGACGGTAGACGGCCAGCGCCTCGTCGAGGGCTGCCGGTGCGAAATGCGATGCGAAGGCGTAGGGAAGGCCGAGTTGCGCGGCAAGCTGCGCGCCGTAGAGGCTGGAGCCCAGGATCCAGACGGGCACGCGGGTGCCGGCGCCGGGAATGGCGCGCACCTTCTCGTCCGGTTGTGGCGTGTCGAGATAGGCGATCACCTCCTCAACGTCGCGCGGAAAGCCCTCGCCCTGGTCGAGCCCGCGCCTGAGCGCGCGTGCGGTCGCCATGTCGGTGCCGGGCGCCCGGCCGAGCCCGAG
>NZ_JBHSUM010000202.1:0-2500 GCF_042660605.1 Nitratireductor sp. GCM10026969 | reverse complement strand
AAACTCCGAATACCGAGGAGTACTGGTCGGCAGACACACGGCGGGTGCTAACGTCCGTCGTGGAGAGGGAAACAACCCTGACCAGCAGCTAAGGTCCCCAAGTCATGGCTAAGTGGGAAAGGATGTGAGGACCCCAAAACAACCAGGATGTTGGCTTAGAAGCAGCCATCATTTAAAGAAAGCGTAACAGCTCACTGGTCTAATCAAGGGTCTTTGCGCCGAAAATGTATCGGGGCTAAAGCCATGCACCGAAGCTCTGGGCTCAGCTTGCTGAGCGGTAGCGGAGCGTTCCGTAGGTCCGTGAAGGAAGACCCGTGAGGGCTTCTGGAGATATCGGAAGTGCGAATGCTGACATGAGTAACGATAAAGGGGGTGAGAGACCCCCTCGCCGAAAGTCCAAGGGTTCCTGCTTAAAGTTAATCTGAGCAGGGTTAGCCGGCCCCTAAGGCGAGGCCGAAAGGCGTAGTCGATGGGAACCACGTTAACATTCGTGGGCCTGGAGGTAGTGACGGATTGCGGACGTTGTCCTTCCTTATCGGATTGGGAGGGCAGCCATGCGGTCCCGGGAAATAGCTCCTCCATATAGACCGTACCCGAAACCGACACAGGTGGACTGGTAGAGCATACCAAGGCGCTTGAGAGAACTCTGCTGAAGGAACTCGGCAATTTGCACGCGTAACTTCGGGATAAGCGTGACCTTCTCGAGGGCAACCTCGGGGGGGTGGCACAGACCAGGGGGTGGCGACTGTTTATCAAAAACACAGGGCTCTGCGAAGTCGCAAGACGACGTATAGGGTCTGACGCCTGCCCGGTGCCGGAAGGTTAAGAGGAGGGGTGCAAGCCCTGAATCGAAGCCCCGGTAAACGGCGGCCGTAACTATAACGGTCCTAAGGTAGCGAAATTCCTTGTCGGGTAAGTTCCGACCTGCACGAATGGCGTAACGACCTCCCCGCTGTCTCCAGCAGAGACTCAGTGAAATTGAATTCCCCGTGAAGATGCGGGGTACCTGCGGTTAGACGGAAAGACCCCGTGCACCTTTACTATAGCTTTACACTGGCATTCGTGTTCGCATGTGTAGGATAGGTGGTAGGCTTTGAAGCCAGGGCGCCAGCCTTGGTGGAGCCACCCTTGAAATACCACCCTTGCGAACATGGATGTCTAACCGCGGCCCGTCATCCGGGTCCGGGACAGTGTATGGTGGGTAGTTTGACTGGGGCGGTCGCCTCCCAAAGAGTAACGGAGGCGCGCGATGGTGGGCTCAGAACGGTCGGAAATCGTTCGCTGAGTGCAATGGCATAAGCCTGCCTGACTGCGAGACAGACAAGTCGAGCAGAGACGAAAGTCGGTCATAGTGATCCGGTGGTCCCGCGTGGAAGGGCCATCGCTCAACGGATAAAAGGTACGCCGGGGATAACAGGCTGATGACCCCCAAGAGTCCATATCGACGGGGTTGTTTGGCACCTCGATGTCGACTCATCGCATCCTGGGGCTGGAGCAGGTCCCAAGGGTATGGCTGTTCGCCATTTAAAGCGGTACGTGAGTTGGGTTCAGAACGTCGTGAGACAGTTCGGTCCCTATCTGCCGTGGGTGTTGGAATATTGACAGGATCTGTCCCTAGTACGAGAGGACCGGGATGGACGCACCTCTGGTGGACCTGTTGTGGCGCCAGCCGCATTGCAGGGTAGCTATGTGCGGACGGGATAACCGCTGAAGGCATCTAAGCGGGAAACCCACCTGAAAACGAGTGTTCCCTATCAGAGCCGTGGTAGACCACCACGTCGATAGGCCGGGTGTGGAAGTGCGGCAACGCATGAAGCTTACCGGTACTAATCGCTCGATCGGCTTGATCATTCTCATTGCTCGTGCCCATCGCGCCTCCGGCGTGAGGGCGCATTCGTCCGCACGGATGAGCGCGGCTTACGCCGCTATCCTCCGCCCCTCGACGGGTTCGGGAGGGCGCGCAAGAATGCGCGACGGCCAGTCGGCCTTGCGAAGCTTCGCTTCGTAGGGCGGGCTCAAAACCCAGCTTCTCGATTGATGCGCTTGGCCGACCTGGTGGTCATGGCGGGGTGGCTGCACCCGTTCCCATTCCGAACACGGCCGTGAAACGCCCCAGCGCCGATGGTACTTCGTCTCAAGACGCGGGAGAGTAGGTCGCCGCCAGGTCTGCCAAACGCATCAACAAACTTCTCTTCAAATCGCCAGAAAAGACGCAAAAACACACGCAATCCAAAACGCGTGGCAAAACCAAAATGACGCGGGGTGGAGCAGCCCGGTAGCTCGTCAGGCTCATAACCTGAAGGTCGTAGGTTCAAATCCTACCCCCGCAACCAAATAAACGCCGCCAATCCAATGGGTTGGCGGCTTTTTGATTCTCGCATTCGCTCTCGTGAAACTCTCTCCGGAATCATATCGGAATCACTTCCGAGGAAGTCGTAGCGTTCTATGGCGAAGGATTTGCGGCTACTCGGGCGGGTCGGACCCCACCCTTGGTGTGGAG
>NZ_JBHSUM010000201.1:0-6215 GCF_042660605.1 Nitratireductor sp. GCM10026969 | reverse complement strand
CGCAGGGTGGGGATGGGGCGGACAGGCGCTGTGGCGTGCTTGCCGCTATGGACCCCCGCCGCGCCGTGGGCGGCCTCGGCAGGCCGCGCCCGCTGCATACCAGTGTCAAATCGAACGTGAAGTGCAGCACTCAAAGACAAGTATAGTAGCCACACCACTGGAATGTCGCGGATGGATGGAACTTGCCGTTCGCACAAAAATTGAGAATGGCTCGGCCACTGCAGGAAGCAGACCTAGTGAGGTGGGGTCGAGAGGCTGGCTCCATCACGGGGACCAGACTTTCTTTCCGTGAGGGCGTATGGCTCAACCGCTACGCCGGCGCGTTTGACCGGTAGCCCGGTTCAACCGCGCGCTTTTGCGCGAACGGGCTCAGAAGCAACCATGAGCGAAAGGCCTGGCGCAGGCCGTGTTCTCCGGAACACTCCAGGTGGCCTGCATTGATCGCGGTGGAGAGTTGCAGCTTGCCCACCCAGATCTGCGCCATCGTCTCCAGATCGGTGAGCACGTAAAGGCCCACCTCGAAACCGGGATCCTTCGGGCACAGATCGACATTGCTGCCCTCATTGACCAGCCACCAGAAACGCTTCGCCCGCGGCTGATCGGTGAATTCGAACTGAACCGTGACCCGCCCTTGCCCGAAAACCGACGGGTCGACACGCCTCCGCATCGCCCACATCAGCGCGGTAACGTCAGACTTTCGAGGGTCGATATGGCCCAGCACCCAGCGTTCGCCCCAACGGCTCAATCCGTGCACGATGGGCGCAAGCTCCTGGCCGGCTTCAGTTAGGCGATAAAGGTGGCCGGAAGCCAGCCCCTCCCGCCTGACCAGACCCTCCCGTTCCAATCGCCGCAAGCGCTGGGACAGTAGCGACGGCGACATCAGCGGCACGCCGCGGCGGATCTCGTTGAACCGGGCCGCGCCGGAGAGCAGTTGCCGTATCACCAGAAACGTCCAGCGCTCGGCAAGGATCTCCGTGGCTTTGGCGAGAGGACAAAGCTGACCGTGTTCCATGACAGCCTCCACATCGAAGTTGATCATAACCGAAAACTCCAGTCCGACCGATTCAACTTCTGGACTGGAGATATTCTTCTCTTCGCGCATGCTTCTCGATGCGAGCCTTGGAAGGAGGAACGCGGTAATGTGACTTGCTCCGCCGTTCCATGGCGAAGCAGGAGCGTGACAGACGGGATATTCGCCCGTGGCCCGAGAGGAGGGCAAAGATGACGACGATCGAACAGGAGGTGGTTCAGCACTGGACCCACGGTTCACTCGAAGAGGCGATCCGCAACGGGCTGATCGCTTCAGGGCACAGTCTCGACAGGCTGCAGCCGGATGATCTTGCTCCGGTTGATGAATTCCATATGGGCGGGCGCGAAGCCACGGTTCATCTTGCGGAAAAGATCGACCTGAAGGCCGACGTGACCGTCCTTGACATCGGATCCGGTATTGGCGGGCCCGCCCGCTTCCTTGCCGGCCGCTATGGCTGCCGCGTCGTCGGGGTCGATGTGACGCCCGAATATGTCAAGGTTGCCGAGAGCTTGACAGGTATGGTGGGGCTCACCGGGCAGGTGGCGTTCAAGATCGCCAGCGCCACGGCGCTCCCCTTCGATGCCGAAAGCTTCGATGCGGCCATGTTGATCCATGTCGCGATGAATATTGCGGACAAGGAGAGGCTCTGCGCCGAAGTCGCCCGCGTGCTCAAGACCGACGGGGTCTTTGGGGTCTACGAGGTGATGCAGACCGGCGGCGGCGATCTGTCGTACCCGGTTCCCTGGGCCGAAACGGCAGCACTCTCCTTTCTCGCCACCCCCGCCGCTTTTCGCGAGGCTCTCGAACGGGGCGGCTTCGTTGTGGTGGCGGAAGAAAATCGGCGAGACTTCGCTCTCGATTTCTTCCGTCGGATACGAGCGCGCATGGTCGAAAGCGGACCGCCGCCACTCGGGATACACATCCATATGGGACCAGCCGCATCGGAGAAGATTGCCAACATGATCGAGAACCTGGAACGCGGGCTAATTGCCCCGGTCGAGATGATCTGTCGGCGCACGTAGATTGTACGACGTCTCTTTGCCCGCCTTCGATGCGCAGAATGCAGCGCCGCTTGTTCAAGCTGCACTCAACCCTCAACGAAGGCGGGCACGCGCCCGTAACTGGATGGGTCGGCTCACCGCCAACTCGTGTTGTGGATCGCATTTCGAACCTTCGGGCGAGCCATCGGGAATGTTGACCTCATCCCACCTGTCCTGTTTCACAACCGGCGCGGGCCGAGTTCTTTCATGCGGCGGCGGTGCTCCGGCGGTTTTTGCCGGGAGCGCACGCGACCCCCGAGGCTTCTCGTGCCAGAGGAGTGTATTCACCGGATCCAGGGAAACGGGCGATCCCTCAGGCGGCGATGTCGTCCGTATCCGCTTGGTGCCTGTCCACGTCAATTTTACGAAGGAGCGGCCCGGCGTTCCTGCCCGGCCTCAGCCGGAAGCGACCGTCGCGGCCGGGAACCGGCTCGGCATAGAGCCAGAAGCCGGGCGGGGCGGCATGCAGCCGGAATGCGGGTGTGAAATAGTCGAAGCCTGTGTCGGCCATGATCGTCTCCGTTGCGACTTGAAGGGCTGGGACATGCGTGGCAGGGGGCGATGCGCCTCAGGCGCACCGCTCGCGGCGAAGGCCGGACCTGGTCTCACGCGTGGGCTACGAACCACACATTCAGCGGGTGAGTGGGCAGCACGTGCTTTTCCAGCCTCTGGAAGCCGGCGTTCTTCAGCATGGCTTCGGCCGTCTCCCAGCCCCACATCGTGCCCAGCCCGGCACCGCCCTGGCCAAGCGAGACCGGCATGCAGTGCACGCAGGAGATCGCGTAGAGCAGCGGGGCCATGGGGAAATCCATGTTGTCCTCGAGCCTGGCCGCGCCGCCGATGTCCTGCATGAGGTAGACGCCGTTCGGCTTCAGTGCGCCGCGCAAGCTCACGATGAGTGCCTGCGGATCCTTCTGGTCGTGCACCGCGTCGAACGTGGTGACGAAGTCGAAACGGGCCTTTTCATCGTAGTCCGACAGGTCGCGGATCTCGAAGCGAAGGTTTTCAAGTCCCGCCGCGCGGGCGGCTCCGTTGGCGAAGGCGATGGTCTCGGCACACAGGTCGTAGCCGACGAAGCGACTGTTCGGAAAACGCCGTGCCAGGGCGATGAGCGCCTCTCCCCGCCCGCAACCGGCATCCAGAACGTCGATGCCTGCCTCGAGCCGCGCCGCCAGCCCATCGACCAGCGACAGAACCGTCTCCGAGATCTGGTCGACAACCGACTGCCGGCTGGCCTCGGCCATGATTTCGTGAAAGCACGGGTAGTCATCGTAGCCGGTCCCCTAACCAGTGCGGAATCCGGCCAGCACGTGATCCTGCGCCTGACCCATGAGGGCGAGGAACCGGCCATAGAGCGCGAGATTGCCGAACGGCGCACCCCGCGTCAGGCAGGCGGCGTGCTCCTCCGGCAGGCGGTAGCGCCGCCCCACCGGATCGTAGAGAACGACACGACCGGTCACCATGACGGCAAGCCACTCGCGCACATAGCGCTCGTCCAGCCCCGCCTCGGCGGCGATCTCCTCGCTCGTTGACGGCGGCAACACCGCCATGGCGTCGAACAGACCAAGAGTATGGCCGAAGCCCAGCATCACGGCGACGGCGCCGGATTCGAGGGCCTCAGCCATCTTCCCGGTAAAGGCCTCGGCTGCCGCCTTGTCAAACGCGGGGGTCGTCTCTTCTGCTGCCAGCGACATTGCTCCTCCTTTTTCCTCTCCAAGAACCAACGGAAAAACATCCCGGCGACCGGCGGAACAGCCCGGCGCCGGTCGTCGGGGACATTACAGACACGTGGCGGCGGCATGCTTGCAGGACATCTGCAGGACTCCTGCGGAGATGTCGGAAAAGCGTGGACCTGCCATGGAAGCGAGGGTTATCCTGACCGGGCCGCCGTTGGTCGGTCGCCGGGTATCAGGCCCGCGAACACCAGGAGAGGAGAGGAGGGTGCGGCAAGCCTCGATTTTCCATTTCGATCAGTACACCGTGAATGCTGGCACATTCGAAGTCTTCCGGTCGGGCGAACGCCTGCCGGTCGAGCCGCAGGTGCTGGACCTTCTGATCTTCCTCCTGCAGAACCGCGACCGTGTCGTCGCCAAGGAGGAGGTGTTCGAGGTCGTCTGGAAGAACAGGCTCGTCACGGACGCAACGCTGAGCAGCCGCATCAAGGCGGTCCGGCAGCTCATCGGCGACGACGGCGCGACGCAGCGTTTCGTGCGGACGATCCACGGACGCGGCTTCCGCTTCACGCATGAGGTACGGGTCGAGGAAAGCGGCGGCGCCAGGTCCTACCCGGTGGAAGCACGGGCCAGCCCCACCCGCACGGCACCGGAAGTCCGCTACGCCAGAAGCGGCGACGTCCACATCGCCTATCAGCTTTTCGGAAGCGGGCCGGTCAATCTGGTGCTGGCGCCCGGCTTTGTCTCTCATATCGACAATTATTGGGATTGCGCGCCGCTCAATGCCTGGCTGACGCGACTCGGCCAGTTGGCGCGGGTGGCGATGTTCGACAAGCGCGGCACCGGTCTTTCCGATCCGGTCCCGGAACTGCCTGGCATGGACCAGCGCATGGACGACGTACGCGCCGTCATGGACGCCGCCGGGTTCGACGAAGCCGTGATCATGGGTGTGTCGGAAGGCGGTTCGCTGGCCTCCCTGTTCGGTGCCAGCCATCCCGAGCGCTGCCAGGGGCTCATTCTCTACGGTGCTTTCGCGAAGTTCAATGCGTGGTTTCCAACGCCGGAATCTCTCCAGGAACTGTTCGATTACATCCGGACGGACTGGGGCACGGGCAAGAGCCTGCCCCGCTTTGCGCCAAGCGCGGCCGACGACCCGGCGCTGCAGCAATGGTGGGGCAAGTTCGAGCGGCTGGGGGCTACGCCCGGCACCGCCATCGCGCTGATGCGCATGAACAGCAAGATCGACATCTCGGAGATCCTGCCCGCGATCCAGGCGCCGACGCTGGTGCTGCATCGCACCGGTGACGTGCTCATCGATATCGAGGGCGGGCGCGAGCTTGCACGGTACATACCGGGCGCCCGGCTCGTGGAATACCCGGGCGACGATCACCTTTCCTTCGTCGGTGACGATGTCGAAGACATGCTCGCGGAGATCGAGCGCTTTCTCGCCGACCTCCCGACGGACACCAGGATTGACCGCACCCTTGCGACCCTGCTGATCGCCAAGCTCGACGGAACCGACGATCTGCAGGAATGTGCGCAGCAAGCGGCGGATCACCGCCAACGGGATCGGCTGCTGCGCCACGCGCTGACGCGCTATCGCGGCCGGGAGGTCGAATTGGCCGGCGACACGCTCGTCGCCGCATTCGACGGCCCGGCACGCGCCTTGAAATGCGCGCTCACGCTGGTCGACGAATTCGGGCGTTTCGACATTCCGATCCGGGCCGGCGTCCACACGGGCGAATTGCAGGTCAGGGACGACAGCCTCAGCGGCGTGGCGCTGGATATCGCCTCCAGCATCGCCGCGCTGGCCGAAGGCGGCGGCGTCATCGCTTCGCGGACGGTCAAGGACCTGGTCGCCGGATCGGGTATAGAATTCGACGATTTCGGCGAGCACCTAGTGCCGGAGGTTTCCGAGCCGTGGCAGCTCTTCCGGGTGGTCGAGGCCCGATCGCCTGTTTCCGCTCCTTTGAAGAGACGATAATTGCCTCACATCCACCGCAGCGCAGACGCGCATTCGCCGACTCTGGCCAAATCCCGCAAACTATGGCATTCGCTGCGCCGAGCACCTAAATAGCGGGCACGGATCGGGGACGCTCGTGTCCGGCCTGAACAACATGCGGGATCTTTAATTCATGAAGGCAGATTTTTACGAGACGCTCAGCGTGTCGAGAAACGCCGACGAGAAAGAACTAAAGAGCGCCTTCCGCAAACTGGCCATGAAGTACCATCCGGACCGCAATCCGGGCGACACGGAAGCCGAGCGCAAGTTCAAGGAAATCAACGAAGCTTACGAGACGCTGCGCGACCCGCAAAAGCGCGCCGCCTACGACCGCTTCGGCCATGCCGCCTTCGAGAACGGGGGCATGGGCGGACACGGGGCCGGGGCCGGTTTCGGCGCCGGCGGCTTTGCCGATATTTTCGAGGATATTTTCGGCGACATGATGGGCGGTGGCCGCCGCCGCGCCGGCG
>NZ_JBHSUM010000200.1:0-6552 GCF_042660605.1 Nitratireductor sp. GCM10026969 | reverse complement strand
CGACCCGTCTTGCGTCGGCCGGCTCGCGCCCGCGCGCCCAGGCACGCACACGCCGCGCCCAATCGTCGAGCGCATCGTCGTCATAACCGCTGGCGTAGAGATGCTCAGAGCCGTGCAGGCGGCAATAGACGAAGTCCGCCGTGACATCCATCAACAGCGGCCAGTCGGGCGTGTCGGCGCAGACCAGCGCCACACGATAGCGCCGCAGCAGGTCGATGAAAGCGGGTGTACAGAAGCTGTCGCTGCGGATTTCGACCGCGTGCCGGATGGGCAGGCCCGGCTCGGCGTCGAGCCAGGCACGTCCTTCGAGCCTCTCGTCATGCCGGCGCGCCAGTGCCCGGGCCTCGTCGGTGTCGCGCGGCAGCAGCGAGAAGAAGGATTCGAAGCGTTCTGCATCGAACTTCATGCGGGGCGGAAACTGCCACAGCACCGGTCCCAGCTTGCGGCCGAGGCGCAACAGCCCCGAGGCCCAGAAATTGGCGAGCGGGGTCTCTACGTTCTTCAGCCTGCGCATATGGGTGATGTAGCGGGAGCCCTTCACCGCAAAGACGAAACCGTCCGGCGTTTCTTCGGCCCAGCGCGCGAAGCTCTCCGGGCGCTGAAGGCTGTAGAAGGTGCCGTTGACCTCAACCGCGCGGAAATGCTCGGCCGCATAGGCGAGTTCCCGCTTATGCGGCAGTCCCTTGGGATAGAAAACACCGCGCCAGGCCGGATAGGTCCAGCCCGAGATGCCGATACGGATCTTTCCCGAAGCAGCCAACGGCAAGGCCCCATGGTCAGACCTGTGTGCCACGGCAACGGCGGGGCCGCCGGAACGTTCCGAAGAAGGCGGCCCGTGCGCGGAAAACAGCCGCGGGCGGAGCTACATCCCCAGCGCTGCCTTGTAGAGGTCGATCATCGCCTCTTCTTCCTGGCGTTCGGCCTGGTCCTTCTTGCGCAGGCGGACGATGGTCCGGACGGCCTTGGTGTCGAAGCCGTTGCCCTTCATCTCGGCGTAGACTTCCTTGATGTCGTCGGCGATGGTCTGCTTTTCCTCTTCGAGGCGCTCGATGCGCTCGATAAAGGCGCGCAGTTGCCCGGCGGCGACGGTCTGCGCGGTCTCGTTGGTGATGTCTTCGGCCATTCTGTGCTCCGGCTGGGAAAGCGCCCGCGACTCGGGGCATCGGATGATGCGGTTCGATGCCCCAGCCAGCGGCGAACGTCAAGATTGCGCGCGCCGCAACGGCCTGAGAAGAATCAGTGATCGGCGGGGCGTTTCGTGTCGAAGGCGGCCTTCTGCGCACCGCTCGCCTCCGTCTGGTATTTCTCCCGCCACTCGGCATAGGGCATGCCGTAGACGATCTCGCGCGATTCGTCCTTGGAAAGCGCGATTCCCGCGTCTTCCGCCGCTTCGCGATACCAGTTCGACAGGCAGTTGCGGCAGAACCCGGCGAGATTCATCAGGTCGATGTTCTGAACGTCGGTGCGTTCGCGCAGGTGCGCGACAAGGCGGCGGAAGGCGGCCGCTTCGAGATCGCGCTTCTGTTCGGGGGAAAGGTCGGTCATGTCTACCTCCTCGCTATGGGCCCGTGCGTGAGCCGGCCATCTTGATCCCATGCATATCAGGCCGGGCGTTGAGCGCGTCAAGGATCGGAGCCAGACGCTCGGCCCATTCGGCCTGGCCGGCCTCGGCGGCGATGAGGTCCTGGCGGATTTCGATCAGCGCGTGGGGGAAGCCGTTGGCGGTGCAGTGGCGGTACATGGTATCTCCGCGCAAGGCCCCGTCGTAAGGCTCGTTGTCGCCGACCACGAGGCCGCCCGGTTCGGCCTCGAGCGCCGCGAACAGGGGACGGATCGCCCGGTCGTCCCTGTCCCACAGGAGGCCGACGTGCCAGGGCCGCTCCCGCCCCTGCATGAAGGGCGTGAAGGAGTGGATGGAGATGACCAGCGGCGCGGCGCCGTGGGCTGTGGCGACCGAGGCGATGAGCGCGGAGACGGCGTCGTGATAGGGCGTATAGAAGGCGTCCAGTCTCTTTTGCCGCTCTTCAGGCGACATAGGATAGTTTCCCGGCACCACCGTGCCGTCATAGAGCTGGCGGATGAGCGTCGGGTCGTCGGGGCCGCGGTTGGGGTCGACCAGCAGACGGGAAAAACGCGCCATGACGGCGGGCGCACCGGTCAGGGCGGCGAGCTTCCGCGTCACCGGCTCCACGCCGATGTCATAGGCGATGTGGCGCGTGAACTCGGCGGCGGGCAGCCCGAGATCGCCATATTCCTCCGGCAGGAGGTTGGAGGCGTGATCCGCCACAAGCACGAGACCGCGTGCGCGGTCGCCGTCGATGATCTCGAAGGGAGCGAAGAGGGATCTGCGTGTCATGCCTGACCGGACAACGATGGAAGAGGACTCGTCATCCCATGAAGCCGTATGCTGTGCAATGCACAAGGCGCCAGCCGACGCCCGCCATCGGGTCCGTTGACACGGGCACCGACATTGCGGAAAAGAGACGCCATGCTGATTTCACGACGCCAAGCCTGAACATGCGTTTCGAGCCAAACACGGCATTGCGGGCGGGCATGATGGTGCTGGCCGCCTCGGCCGGGCTGATCTTTGCCGGTTCCGCTCCGGCAAAGGCGGATCTGCGCATCTGCAACGCGACGCAGAACCTCGTCGGCGTGGCCATCGGTTATCGTGCCAGCGCAGGCTGGATCAGCGAGGGCTGGTGGCATATAGACGGCTCGAGCTGCAAAACGCTGATCGAGGGTCCGCTCCAGTCGCGCTATTATTACCTTTACGCCGAGGACGCCTCGCGCGGGGGACGCTGGGAAGGGGAGACGCAGATGTGCGTGGCCGACAAGGAATTCAAGATCGTCGGCGTGAACGACTGCTTCGCGCGCGGTTTCCAGCGCGCCGGCTTTCAGGAACACGATACGGGTGAACAGGAGAACTGGATGGTGCAGCTTACCGACGGCCCCGCAACCAACGGCACGGCCGTGACGGGAGCGGCCAATCCATGAGACGCACCCGCAAGGTCAAGATCGTCGCCACGCTCGGGCCGGCTTCCTCGGACGAGGAAACCATCGCCAAGCTGCACGAAGCCGGCGCGGACGTCTTCCGCGTCAATATGAGCCACAGCGACCATCCGCTGATGCGCGAACTTGTGGGCCGTATACGCAGTGTGGAGCGGCGGGTCGGGCGGCCGATCGGTATCCTCGCCGACCTTCAGGGGCCGAAGCTGCGCGTCGGCGCGTTCGCCGACAAGGGCGCAGCACTCAAGGTCGGGCAGGAATTCACGCTCGACGACAATCCGGAGCCGGGCGACACGACGCGCGTGCACCTGCCGCATCCTGAGATCCTGCAGGCGGTGCAGCCGGGGCACCGGCTTTTGATCGACGACGGCCGCCTGCAGCTCGAAGCGCTGAAGAGCGACGGCCACTCGATCGTCTGCCGCGTGATCGCCGGCAGCAAGATCTCCGACCGCAAGGGCGTCAGCCTGCCGGATACGGAACTGCCGCTGCGCGCGCTGACGGAGAAGGATCGCAAGGATCTCGACGCCGTGCTTGCGACCGGCGTGGACTGGGTGGCGCTTTCCTTCATCCAGCGTCCGCAGGACCTTGCCGAGGCGCGCAAGATCGCCCGCGGGCGCGCCGCGCTGATGGCCAAGATCGAAAAGCCCCAGGCCGTGAAGCGCCTGGCCGAGATCATCGAGCTTTCCGACGCGCTGATGGTGGCGCGCGGCGATCTCGGCGTGGAAATGCCGCTCGAGGCCGTTCCCGGCATCCAGAAGCAGATCACCCGCGCCTGCCGGCGTGCCGGCAAGCCGGTGGTCGTGGCCACGCAGATGCTGGAATCGATGATCTCGGCGCCGGTCCCCACGCGGGCGGAGGTCTCGGACGTGGCGACGGCCGTTTTCGAGGGCGCGGACGCCGTCATGCTTTCGGCCGAATCGGCCGCCGGGCAATATCCGGTGGAGGCTGTGGCGACGATGAATTCGATCGCCGAGCAGGTGGAGCGCGATCCCACCTATCATGACATCATCACCGCCCAGCGCACGGAGCCGGAATCGACCGGCGCGGACGCGATCTCGCTGGCTTCCCGGCAGATCGCCGAGACGCTGAAACTCTCGACCATCATCACCTACACCTCCTCCGGCACAACCGGCCTGCGGGCCGCCCGCGAGCGGCCGCACGTGCCGATCATCGCGCTCTCGCCCGTGGTGGAGACGGCGCGGCGGCTGAGCCTGGTATGGGGCACGCATTGCGTGGTTTCGGAGGATGCGTCCGATCTCGACGACATGGTCGACCGCGCCTGCCGCATCGCCTATGAGGAGCAATTCGCCAAGCCCGGCGACCGGGTGATCATCACGGCCGGCGTGCCGCTCAGGACGCCCGGCGCCACGAACATGCTGCGGATCGCCTATATCGGCTCCGACGGGCTGGGCGGCCTCTGAACGAGGCTGCCGCCACCGGAGCGGGACGAGAACGGACGGGCGTCGCACCGGCGTCGTGATCCCATGAAAAGGCGGTAGGGGTCGACGCTTTCTCGCTTTGCGACCGCGTCAAAGCCGCTCGTCGGTCTGGTCCTCGACGAGCCTCATGAGGGCGCGCTGGGCGCTGCGCTGCATGGGGTAGACTTCCAGCATGCGGCGATAGACCTCGAGTGCGCGCTCCTCGTGCCCGCTGGCGCGCAAAATGCCGGCCAGCCCGCTGAGCGCCCCGAAATGGCGCGGCTCGATGGCGAGCGTCCGCGCCAGGTCGGACATGGCGCGTTCGTAGTCCTGCATCTGTAGAAACACCATGGCGCGGTTGCTCCAGCCCTCCACATAATCGGGATAGAGCACGACCGCCTGGTCCAGCAGGTCGAGGGCAACGTGATATTTTTCTTCGGCGGCGGCGTCGCGCGCCCATTCGATCAGGAGATCCGCCGTCGCGCCGCCCGAATCCAGCCACTGCTCGCGGATGCGCCGGGCGATCCGCCGGGCGGCGGCTTCGTTGGTTTCCTGCTTCAACTCGGTGAAAAGCTGCTCGAGCCGATCCGGCCCGAAGGCCGCGTCGGAAGGCTCCTGCGCGGCGACCGGCGCGGTCAGCAGCGCGAAAGAAAGCAGACCTGGAAAAAGACGATACCGCATGGGACGAACCTAGCCGTCCGCGGCCGTCGAGAAAAGTGAAATCCGCGTGAGCGCGCCGCCGTGGGCGCCCGTATCAACCCTGGCGGGCCTTGAAGCGCGGATTCGTCTTGTTAATGATGTAGACGCGGCCCTTGCGGCGAACCATACGGTTCTCGCGGTGGCGGCTCTTCAGTGCTTTGAGCGAATTCTTGATCTTCATTGTCTTGCCCGTCGCGAGCCTTCAGGCCCGAAAAGTGTGGCGGCCCGAGGGCCGAAACGAAAGACGCGCCCGTTCCGGCGCGCCGCAATTCGATGCGGCACATAGACGAGGAAAGCCGGCCATGTCAAGTTTTGGCTTGCCGATTCCGGATGCGCCGCACTCCAGGCGACACTGGCTCGTCTGACGGAAGCGTTGCGCGGAATTCCGACCCGCCAGGACGGCAGCCTTACCCGTTTCGGCCCTCGGCTCCCGCGCCGAGCGGGAAAAGCTTCGTGAAGTGTCCCATCTTGCGGCCCGGCCGGGCGTCCACCTTGCCGTAGAGGTGCAGCACCACGTCCGATCGGCGCAGGAGCTCGGGCGCCTTGTCCTGGCTCGCGCCGAGAAGGTTCGTCATCACGCAGTCGGAATGGCGTTGCGTGTCGCCGAGCGGCAGCCCGGAGATTGCACGGATGTGCTGCTCGAACTGCGATACCGTGCACGCGGCTTCCGTCCAATGGCCGGAATTGTGAACCCGTGGAGCGATCTCGTTGGCGAGGAGCGCGCCGTCCTCGAGTACGAAGAACTCGACGCCGATGACGCCCACATAGTCGAGCGCCGCCAGAATAGCGAAGGCCGCCTGGCGCGCGTCGCGGGTCGTGGCCGGAGACACGGACGCCGGTACGGTGGAGCGGTAGAGAATGCCGTCGCGGTGAACGTTCTCGGCCGGATCATAGGCCACCATGGCACCGTCAATCCCGCGCGCGGCGATGACCGAGATCTCGCGGCTGAAGGGGACCAATCCTTCAAGAACGAGGGGGCCCGCGCCCATGCGGGAGTAGCTGCCCTTCACGCTTTTCTGCCGCTCAGGGCGGAAGACCATCTGCCCCTTGCCGTCATAGCCCATGCGCCTGGTCTTCAGGACGCCGCTGCCCCCGAAGCGGGCGAGGCCTCGCGCCAGATCCTCATCACTATCCACAGAAACGAAGGGGGCTGTGGATATGCCTGTGGAATTCAGGAAGATCTTTTCCGAAAGGCGATCCTGTGCGGCCTCGAGCGCTTCGGGCGGCGGGTACAGCGGCACCTGCTCGCTGAGAAAGCGGGCGGCGCCGACCGGCACGTTCTCGAACTCATAGGTCACCACGTCGCTCGCGGCGGCGAGTTGTTCCAGCGCCCGTGGATCGTCGTAGGCGGCGGCGATGTGCGTGCCGGTGACCTGGGCGGCCGGGCAGTGCCGGTCGGGTTCCAGGACGGCGGTGCGATAGCCGAGCC
>NZ_JBHSUM010000199.1:0-6602 GCF_042660605.1 Nitratireductor sp. GCM10026969 | reverse complement strand
GAGGGGCCGATCGTGCCGCTGGTGACGGAGCGCATCAACCCGGCGGCTTATGTGCACGAGCGCGCCGTTTGCGTCGACACGACGGCCGCCGGCGGGAATGCGACGCTGTTGGCGGCCGCCTGAGGCGGCCGCTCACTTGGAGCTTGTCCGGGCGCTCAGGCGCCTTCGACGCTGCTGAACCCCTCGAAGACCGGCGGACCCTTGTAGAGGTCCTTGTTCTGCCCCGCGTTCTTGTGGGCCTCGCGGAAATTGTCGGATTTGGTCCAGGCGACGAAATCGTCGTGGCTGCGCCAGAGGGTATGGGAGGCATAGAGGGTGTAGCCTTCATCGGCATTGTGCGGGCCGCGCAACAGGCGGAACTCGACGAAACCCGGCATCTCCTCGAGGCGCGATTCGCGCCCCTTCCACACCTCCTCGAAGGCCTTCTCCGAGCCCGCGACCACCTTGAAGCGATTCATTGCGATGAACATGCCTGATCCTCTCATCTGATGCTGGCGTTGTTGATGCTGGCGTTTTTCTCGCATGCCGTCTTCGGAGATTTCGGAAACGGCACGACATTGCTGTGGGCCTGCGAAATGTCCGGCGTTGCAGGGTTCGGTCCCGACTGGCCACTATAGCCGATCTCGACGACTGTCGGATCCGTGGCAATAGCCGCGCGACGGTGCAGCAGCGCCGCGAGTTCGGGGTGCAGCCCGTCACCCCTTGGTGCGGCCAAACGGTGAAGTCTCTCGAAGGGGATCATGTTTCATGTCCTTTTTGCAAACGCATCCGGGAAGGGGAGACGGCCCGCTCGGCCTCCCGGGCAATATCTTGACTTTTTCAATCAGGTATCGCAGTCTCTACAAAAGTTGATTTCGATAGTCAATAAATGCCGGGCCGGCAGCCATGCCGAACGCGCTCAAGGAGAGGGAAGACCATGAGAAGCGAGATGTCCGTTCGCAGGGAAGATTCCGTGCAGCTTACTATCAATCGGGAATACCATGGCGGTGGGACGCTTCCCGACCGCACCCTATCCAGCATCGATCTGTTCCGCGGCCGGCGGGAAATCGCCATCGAACATGCCGGCTCCCTTTACCGCCTGAAAATCACCCGGCAGGGCAAGCTGATCCTGAACAAGTGAATGAGGCACCCTTCGAGGCGTCGAGGGGTGCCTGGCTTGCCCGGAAAGTTCGGCATTCGGTACAGACTACGATACTGCGGCCTGAGGCGTGTGTGTGCCCGCTTCTTGCGAATGCGACGGACTTAGCTTTCGGCTAAGCCCTCAGGGAATCGCAAGACAAGGATCCGCAGACGGATGCCCTGCACGCCCTAGTTGGCGGCCGCGCGTGCCTCGGGCAATTCGATGCCGAGCAGTCCGCGCATTTGCGGTCGCTTCTCCACAAGATCGTGGATCGTGTAGGATGCCAGCACCTCGAAGAAGGCGCCCAACGCCTTGCGCAGGGCCTCATTGAGGCCGCAGCTGTCCACGAGCGGGCATTCGGAGGCTTCGTTCTCGAAGCATTCCGCCATGGCGAAGTTTTCCTCCGTCACACGGACCACGTCGAACAGCGTGATATCCTTGGCCGGTTTGGCCAGCCGCACGCCGCCGTTGCGGCCGCGCACCGTCTCCACGAGGCCGTTCTCGACGAGCGGCTGAAGAATCTTGAACAGGAACAGATCGGAAAGCGAATAGGCCCGCGCAATATCCGGAATTCTGCTCAGGCGGCCGTCGTTGGCCGCGCAGTACATGAGAATGCGGATCGCGTAGTTGGTTTGCCGGGTCAGACGCATGGAATCCCTTTCGCTCGTTAGCGCCCAATATGGCCCATAGATTAGAATAATTCCAGAGACGATTGCAAAAAACATGATTTTGCTCGTCATCTATACGCGACGTGTTCCTTCTGCCCTGCAGATCATGCATCGCTGTATTGCGCGGCGGCGAAGAGCCTTGCGGTTGCAGCGCCTTCTACACATATGGAAGCGGAGTCGAACGGCTCGGGGAGGAACCCGCGAGGAGTGCGACTTGTGGCCCGAAAAACGAAACAGAATCAATTGCCGAGCGGTATCGTTCGCCGCCTGAGACCATCCGAGCTCGATCTTTTCCGCGATCATCTCATGCGGCTGGACGCGGAAAGCCGTCGCGACCGCTTCAACGGCGCGGCGAATGACGCTTTTCTCGCTCAATATGCCGCGCGCAGCTTCCGGAACGGTGCGACGGTGATCGGCTATGTGGAAGACGGCCGGGTGCTGGGGGCGGCCGAGTTGCACGAGCAAGCGGAACTCGATCCGCCCACGGCGGAAATCGCCTTCAGCGTCGAGCGCCCGTTGCAGCATCGCGGGCTGGGCAGCGAACTGTTCAAGCGGCTCATCGCCCACGCCAGGGCGCTCGGCTATATGCATCTGCGCGTGACGACTCACCCGAACAACCGGGCGATGCGTGTGCTTGCGCAGAAGTTCAATGCGCGCCTGTCCTTTGCGGAAGGCGAGGCGACGGGCGTTATTGCACTTGAGCAGACACCGAATGGCGGAGAGGAACTCGCCGGGATCTTTCCCGATCCCGGCGCTGTTCACCGGCCTTCGGCCTGAGCCCATTGACCCTTCGACCGCCGCAGCATGGTGACGTTCCGGCGTGACCCCGGGGACCCGACCCATGCCGGAACGGTCCAATCAAAGAGGGGCGGCCTGCCCGCCGCCGCCAATCGAAACTCAGTTCTTGAACACCGCCTTCACGGCTTTGGCCGTCGCGTCGACGACCTTGTCGGCCTCCTCGCGCGTGAGGCACAGCGGCGGTGCGAAGCCGAGAATGTCGCCCTGGGGCATGGCGCGGCCAATGACGTTCTCCGACAGGAGGGCGGCGGCGACCTGAGGGCCGACCTTCGACGCCGGATCGAAGGCGCGGCGGGTTTCCTTGTCCTCGACGAACTCGACGGCGCACAGCATGCCTTCGCCACGCACCTCGCCGACATTGGGATGATCGCCGACGGCCTCTTTCATCGTTTCCACCAGATAGGCGCCTGTCTCGCCCGCATTCTCTACCAGGCCGAGGCTGTCCACCAGCTTCAGGTTGGCGATGCCGGCGGCGGCGCCGATCGGGTGGGCGGAATAGGTCCAGCCATGGCCGATCGGCCCGTTCTCGTCCGTCCCGCGCTCGAGCACCTTCCACATCTTCTCGCTGACGATGGAGCCGGAAAGCGGCGCATAGGCCGAGGTCAGGCCCTTGGCGATGGTGATGAGATCCGGCTCGATGCCGTAGTGGTCGGAGCCGAACATGGAGCCGAGACGGCCGAAGCCGGTCACCACCTCGTCGGCGACGAGCAGAATGTCGTGCTTCTTGAGCACCTTCTGGATCGCCTCCCAGTAGCCCGCCGGCGGCGGCACGATGCCGCCCGTCCCCAGCACCGGCTCGCCGATGAAGGCGGCGATGGTGTCAGCGCCCTCGCGCTCGATGAGCGCATCGAGTTCCGCGGCCAGGAAGGCGGTGAATGCTTCCTCGCTCATGGCCGGGTCCGGCCGGCGGTAATAGTAGGGGGCTTCGGTGTGGATGACCGGCGCCAGCGGCAGGTCGAACTTCTTGTGGAAGCCTTCGAGCCCCGTCAGCGAGCCGGTCATCAGGCCGGAGCCGTGATAGCCGCGCCAGCGCGAGATGATCTTCTTCTTCTCCGGGCGGCCCAAAACGTTGTTGTAGTACCAGATGAGCTTGACGTTCGTCTCGTTGGCGTCCGAGCCGCCGAGGCCGAAATAGACCTTGGACATGCCCTTCGGCGCCCGGTCGAGGATCATCTTGGCGAGCGTGATGGACGCTTCCGTGCCGTGGCCCACATAGGCGTGGTAATAGGCGAGTTCCTTCGCCTGGGCGGCGATGGCCTCGGAAATTTCGGTGCGCCCGTAGCCGACATTGACGCAATAAAGGCCAGCGAAGGCATCGAGCAGGCGCTTGCCGTCACGGTCCTCGATATAGACGCCGCTGCCGCCGGTGACGATCCGGCTCGGGCTTTCCCCGCGCGCATGCTGGGCGAGATGCGTGGAGGGGTGGAAGAAATTCTCCCGGTCCCACTGGTCGAGCTGGTCGTTCTTCAAAAGCATGGTCGTCTCCTATTCTTTTACTGTCGGACCGAGAGGGGTTTTGGTCAGCACTTCCGCGCCGCCGGGGCCGAGAAGCACGGCGTTGGAGACGAAGAAGTCTCCCTTGCCGGTTCCCATGAGCCAGGAAAGGATGTGGAAGGTCATGCCTTCGTGGATCTCGAGATCGGAATCGTGGCGCAAGCCGGTGACCCGGTTGCCGCCGGTCCAGGACGGCGGAAAGCCGATGCCCACGCAATAGCCGCAATGGTGGCGGCGGTGATGGGCAAGGCCCGCCTCGTCCACCACGGCCTGCCAGGCAGCATAGACGTCGCACGCGCGGGTGCCGTGGCGCAGGGCGCCGAGAACGGCGTCGAAGGCCTGCCCCGCCACTTCCGCCATTCGCGCGTCCTCCTCGCGGATCGAACCGACATGCACGAGGCGCCCGAGCGGCGCGTGATAGCGGCTGACGCAGCCGGAAAGTTCGATGAAGACCGGCTCGCCCGCACGATAGGTATCGTTGCCCCAGGTGGCGTGTTCCTCACCCAGCCGCGGGCCGGGGCGGATGAAGGGCCCGAAACCGGGCACCTCGCCGCCGGCGCGGATCATCGTCGCGTGGCATTCCGCCACGACGTCGCGTTCGGCGGCACCGTCATTTATGGCATCTATGGCGGCCGCGGCGGCAGCATCCGATATCGCGGCCGCCTTGCGCATCAACGCCTGCTCGGCCGGCGATTTGACGAGGCGCAGTTCATCGACGAGGCCGGTGATGTCCACCCAGTGGACATCGGAAAGGCTCTCGCGCAGCGCATGGCCAAAGCCGTAGGAGTGTCCGGACGACCAGGTTTCCACGCCGATGCGCATGGCGCCGTCACTCTGCTCCTCGATCTCGGCGACCACAGCCTTCAGCACGGCCCGCGAGCGATCCTTGGCTACCAGTGAATCCTTGAGGAAGCGCACCGCCAGATCGGCGGCCGTCTCGTTGTCGGCATGTCCCTGAAAGAGCGCGTTGCGCACCTGCCGCTCGATGGAGACGCGCTCCATCTGGCGGGTGATCAGCACCATCTCACCCTCGGGCGGGACGACAAGCAGATGCGGCGCGAAATATCCCCAGTGATCGAGGCCGGTCAGATAGAAGATGTTTTCCGGCGTCGACAGGAGCACCATGTCGAGCCGGCGCTCGGCCATGGCGGCCCGCACGGTTTCAAGCCGGTTGCCAAGTTCCTCGTCTGTGAAGGGGTTGGCGAACATCGACGATCCTCAAGGCGTGTCGCAGCACACATATTTCACGTTGAAGAATTCCTCCATTCCCATGCGGGAGCCCTCGCGACCGAGGCCGGCCTGCTTGACACCGCCAAAGGGGATGGGTGCGCCGGTGATCTTGGTGCGGTTCACCGCGACCATGCCGAACTCGAGGCCGCGCGAGAAGCGGGCGATGCGGGCGGGATCCTGCGTATGCACATAGGCGACCAGCCCGGTCTCGGTGTCGTTGGCGCGGGCGAGCACCTCGTCTTCGTCATCGAAGGGCACGAAGGCCGCAACGGGGCCGAAGGTCTCCTCGTGAAGGACCAGCGCATCCCCCGGCACATCCGCGAGCACTGTCGGCAGGAAGAAGTTCGCACCCGCCTCGGTCCGATTGCCGCCGGCGAGCACGCGCGCGCCCTTTTCGACCGCATCCGCTACATGTTGTTCCTGCTTGGCGACTGCCCGTTCGTTGACGAGCGGGCCGATATCGGGATCGGAAAGTCCCGTGCCGACCGTCATCGCCTGTACTTTCCTGGTGAAGGCGGCGAGGAAGGCATCATAGATCGGTCGCTCGATATAGAAGCGGTTGGCCGCCAGACAATCCTGGCCGGAGGTGGCGAATTTCGCCGTGATCGCGCTTTCCACCGCCCGGTCGAGATCGCAATCGGCAAAGGCGATGAAGGGGGCGTGGCCGCCGAGTTCCATGACCAGTTTCTTCACCGTTGCGGCGGACTGGCCGTAAAGCAGACGTCCGATCTCCGTCGAGCCGGTGAAGGAAAGCACGCGTACCTTCGGCGAAGCCGTCATCGCGCCGACCACTTCGGACGCCTTGCCCGTGAGCACGTTGAAGACGCCGGCGGGAAGCCCCGCGCGCTCTGCCAGTTCGGCCAGCGCCAGCGCCGAGAAGGGTGTTTCGGAGGAGGGGTGGGCGACCACCGTGCAGCCGGCTGCAAGGGCCGCCGCGGCCTTGCGCGTCAGCATCGCGGCGGGGAAGTTCCACGGCGTGACGAGCCCCGCCACGCCGGCCGGCTCGCGGGAGATCCGCATCTCGGCGCCGGGCAGGTGGGAGGTCACGCTCTCCACGTTCAGTCGCTTCGCCTCTTCGGCGTAGAATTCGATGAAGGATGCCGCATAGTCGATCTCGCCACGGGCCTCGGAAAGCGGCTTGCCCTGTTCCAGCACCATCAGGTGGGCAAGGTCCTCGCGGGCATCGACGATCAGGGCGTGCCAGCGTTTCAAAAGTCCGCTGCGCTCCTGGGGCAGGCGCGCCGACCACCCGGCGAAGGCGCGGTGGGCGGCCTCGATGGCAGCCTCGGCCT
>NZ_JBHSUM010000198.1:0-6733 GCF_042660605.1 Nitratireductor sp. GCM10026969 | reverse complement strand
CGATGCTGCACTGTCATGTGCGGGACCGGGAGGGCCGCCATATCCTGGAGGCGGATGCCTACCGCGCGGCGGTCACGGCGGTGCGGCGGGCGGTCGGTGAGCGGCTCGTGATCCAGATCACCACGGAGGCGGTAGGGCGCTACCGGCCGCACGAGCAGATGGAAGTGGTGCGCGCGGTCAGGCCGAAGGCCGCGTCGCTGGCGCTTGCCGAACTGGTGCCCGATGCCGCGCACGAGGCGGCGTTCGGCACGTTCCTCGAATTCATGAAGGCCGAGAATATCGTCCCGCAGATCATCCTCTACCATCCCGACGAGGCGGTCCGACTGAAGGACATGATGGCGCGCGGGGTCGTGCCTTTCGACGACATCCCCGTTCTCTGTGTGCTGGGGCGCTATACGGAGGGGCAGCGCTCGACACCCGCGGACCTCCTGCCCTTTCTCGCGCCCGGCGCCCCGCGTTTCAAGCATTTCATGCTCTGCGCCTTCGGGGCGCGAGAGACGGCCTGCGTGGCCACGGCCGCCGCGCTCGGCGGCCACGCCCGGGTCGGGTTCGAAAACAATCTCCACCTCGCCGACGGAAGGCTCGCCCCGGACAATGCGGCCATCGTCCGCGGCGTGGCGGACGCGCTGGAAGCCCTCGGGCTTGCACGGGCCGATGCGGACGACCTTCGCGCGCAGTGGGCGGCGCTGAATTGACCCAAGCGCCCGTTTTTCCCATACATAAGCGCGAAGGGAGACGGCGAAATGGTATTTGCGCGGGTAAATGGCGTTGTGCTCCACTACGCCGTGCGCGGGGCGGCGGATAGGCCGACGCTCGTCTTTTCCAACGCGCTCGGCACCGATTTCCGCATCTGGGAAAAGGTGGCCGACCGGCTCGGCGACACGTACAGACTCATCCTCTACGACAAGCGCGGCCACGGCCTTTCGGAGGCGCTTGAGCCGCCCTACACGCTTTCGGACCACGTCAACGATCTTGCCGCGCTGCTCGACCACCTGCAGGTGGACAAGGCGACGATCGTCGGCCTCTCCGTCGGCGGCATGATCGCCCAGGGCCTTGCCGCCCTGCGGCCGGATCTGGTGCGCGCTCTGGTGCTCAGCGACACCGCGCAGAAAATCGGCGACGATCAGCTCTGGGACGGGCGCATCAAGGCGGTCAACGAGGCAGGGATCGCCTCGATCGCAGCGGGCATTGCGGAACGCTGGTTCCTGCCCGCCTACCGCACCCCGGAAAATCCGGATTTCACCGGCTATCTGGCCATGCTGACCCGCACGACGACGGAAGGCTATGCCGGCACCTGCGCGGCGCTGCGCGATGCGGACCTCACCGAATCGACGCGCGCACTCGCGGTTCCTGTCCTGTGCCTGGTCGGCGACCATGACGGCTCGACGCCGCCCGACACGGTGCGCGCACTCGCCTCGCTCATCCACGGCGCGCAGTTCGAGATCATCCAAGACGCGGGGCATCTGCCCTGCATCGAGCAGCCCGAGGCAATGGCCGCGCGCATTCGCTCTTTCCTTCGGCAGGCGAATATCGCATGAGGACGCCTATATGAGGGACAGGCGGCACCGCCTTCCATCAGGGAAAGAGGACACGGAATGGACATTCGCCAGGTCAACGAGGATTTCGCCGTCACGGGGCAGATCGCGCCCGCCCAGGTCTCCCAGATCGCAGATGCGGGCTTCAAGAGCATCGTCTGCAACCGGCCGGACACGGAAGAGGGTGCCGTGCCGCACGACATGGTGGAAGAAGCCGCGCGCGCGGCGGGGCTCGACTTCCGTTTCGTCCCCGTGGTCTCCGGCGCGATCACCGAGGACGACGTGCGCCAGATGGCCGGGTCGCTCGAAGATCTTCCCCGCCCCGTGCTCGCCTATTGCCGCAGCGGCGCGCGTTGCCTCAACCTTTATGCGCTCGTGCAGCAGACGAAGGGCTAGGCGGCGCTCGGCCGCTCCTGCTGCCTCACAGGTGCCCGGGCGCCTACCAGTCCATCACCACCTTGCCCGCCTCGCCGCTTTTCATGGCGGCGAAGCCGGTGGAGAAATCGTCGGCGGCGATGCGGTGCGTGATCAGGCCCGAGACGTCGAGCGGCCCCTGGACGAGAGCGATCATCTTGTACCAGGTCTCGAACATCTCCCGGCCGTAGATGCCCTTCAAGGTGAGCATCTTGAAGATGACCTTGTTCCAGTCGATCTCGAAGCCGGTCGGCGCGATGCCGAGGATGGCGATCTTGCCGCCATTGTTCATGGCGTCGATCATGCCGCGGAAGGCCGGAGCGGCGCCCGACATCTCGAGCCCCACGTCGAAGCCTTCCGTCATGCCGAGCCGCCGCATCACCTCGGGCAGCGTCTCCTCGGCCGTGTTGACGGCGTGCTGAACGCCGAGCTTCCTCGCCAGCGCCAGGCGGCCGGGATTGATGTCGGTGATGACCACCTTGCGCGCACCCACGCACTGCGCCACCAGCGCCCCCATGATGCCGATCGGCCCGGCGCCGGTCACCAGCACGTCCTCGCCGACCAGATCGAAGGATAGTGCGGTATGGACGGAGTTCCCCAACGGGTCGAAGATCGCGGCGATCTCGTCCGGCACGTCGTCGGGAATCGCGACGACATTGTGCTGCGGCAGCGCCAGATACTCGGCGAAGGCGCCCGGGCGCTGCACGCCGACACCCAGCGTATTGCGGCACAGATGCCCCCGGCCGGCGCGGCAGTTGCGGCAATGGCCGCAGACGATGTGCCCTTCGCCGGAGACGCGCTGGCCAACACGGTACTCGCTGACGGCGGCGCCGACGTCGGTCACCTCGCCGACGAATTCATGGCCGGTGACGAGCGGCACGGGCACGGTTTTTCGCGCCCATTCGTCCCAGTTCCAGATGTGAACGTCGGTGCCACAGATGGCGGTCTTCTTCACCTTGATCAGCACGTCGTTGGGGCCGATCTCCGGCAGCGGCACGCGCTCCATCCAGAGCCCTTCCTCGGGGCTGGCCTTCACCAGGGCTTTCATCATGTTGGACATGGTCATGCTCCTATGCGGCGGGCGAATACATTCACGAGATGATTCCCAGTTCCCTGCCCACCATGTCGAATGCCGCTACCGCCCGGTCGATATCCTCCGGCGAATGGGCCGCCGACATCTGGGTGCGGATGCGTGCCTTACCCTTCGGCACGACGGGGAAGGAAAAGCCGATGACATAGATTCCATGGCCGAGCAGACGGTCCGCCATCTCGGCGGCGAGGGCCGCCTCGCCAACCATTACCGGGATGATCGGGTGGCCGTCGCCGGCCAGTGTAAACCCGGCCTGCGTCATCTTCTCGCGGAAACGCTCCGCGTTGGCGTAGAGACGACGACGCAGGGCGTCGCCGTTCTCGATCAGATCGAAAACCTTCAACGAGGTGGCGGCGATCACGGGAGCGAGCGTGTTGGAGAAGAGATAGGGCCGCGAGCGCTGGCGCAGCCACTCCACCACCTCGCGCCGTCCGCTCGTATAGCCGCCGGAAGCACCGCCCAGCGCCTTGCCGAGCGTGCCGGTGACGATATCCACGCGGCCCTCCACACCGCAATGTTCCGGCGTGCCGCGGCCATGCTCCCCGACGAAACCGACGGCGTGGCTGTCGTCGACCATCACCATGGCATCGTATTTGTCCGCCAGGTCGCAGATCGCCGGCAGATCGGCGAGGATGCCGTCCATGGAGAACACGCCGTCGGTGGCGATCAGCCGGAAGCGGGCGTCCGACGCCTCCTTCAGCCGCTCTTCCAGCTCGCCCATGTCGTTGTTGGCGTAGCGCAGCCGCCGCGCCTTGCACAGCCTGATACCGTCGATGATGGAGGCGTGGTTGAGCGCATCGGAAATGACGGCGTCTTCCGGGCCGAGCAGCGTTTCGAAGAGCCCCGTATTGGCGTCGAAACAGGAGGAATAGAGGATCGTGTCCTCGAAGCCGAGAAAGGCCGAAATGCGCGCCTCGAGCTGCTTGTGCTCCTCCTGCGTGCCGCAGATGAAGCGCACGGAGGCCATACCGTAGCCGTAGCGGTCGAGCGCTTTCTTGGCGGCTTCGCGCAGCTCCGCATTGTCGGCGAGGCCGAGATAATTGTTCGCGCAGAAGTTGAGCACGCTTTGGCCGCCGCTCTCGATCTCGGCGGACTGCATGGAGGTGATGACGCGCTCGGCCTTGTAGAGCCCGGCCTCCTTCAGGGCCTCGAGCTCGGCGGAGAGGTGTTTCAGAAAGGATGCGGTCATTGTCACCTCACTCGGTATGGCGCGATGCAGGCCCCCTCACTTGCGATTTCTAGGGACTTGAGCATTCGCTCAAGCCCAAGAATTTGCTTTCTCCCCCACCAAGGGGGAGATAGGCGCGCTGCAACACCGCATCTGCCAATCTCCAATGTTGGAGGTTGGCTGCGGGCATGGCGCCGCGCCCTATCTCTCCCCCTGCGGGAGAGAAAGCGATTTCTTGGGTTTAGCGGAGCTAAGCCCTTAGAAATCGCAAGTGAGGGGGGCCACACCGACCATCACAATCTCACCCCTCAATAAAACGCCTGCAGCCCCGTTTGCGCCCTTCCCAGGATCAGCGCGTGCACGTCGTGCGTGCCTTCATAGGTGTTCACCGTCTCCAGGTTCTGCGCGTGGCGCATGACATGGTATTCGATCTGAATGCCGTTGCCGCCGTGCATGTCGCGCGCGGTGCGGGCGATTTCAAGGGCCTTGCCGCAGTTGTTGCGCTTGACGAGCGAGATCATCTCCGGCGCCATGCGGTCCTCGTCCATCAGCCTCCCCACCCTGAGACTCGCCTGGAGACCGAGGGCGATTTCCGTCTGCATGTCGGCAAGCTTTTTCTGGAAGAGCTGGGTCTGGGCGAGCGGCCGGCCGAACTGGCTGCGCTCCAGCCCGTAATTGCGGGCGCGGTGCCAGCAGTCCTCGGCTGCGCCCATCGCCCCCCAGGAGATGCCGTAGCGGGCGCGGTTCAGGCAGCCGAACGGCCCCTTGAGCCCGGAGACGTTTGGCAGCAGCGCGTCCTCGCCCACCTCGACGCCGTCCATCACGATCTCGCCGGTGATGGAGGCGCGCAGTGAAAGCTTGCCGCCGATCTTCGGCGCGGACAGACCCTTCATGCCCTTTTCCAGAACGAAGCCGCGGAAGGCGTTGTCGTGGGCGGCCGACTTCGCCCAGACGACGAAGACATCGGCGATCGGCGAATTGGAGATCCACATCTTCGAGCCGGTCAGCTGATAGCCGCCGTCGATCTTCTCGGCCCGCGTCTTCATGGCACCGGGGTCTGATCCGGCATCGGGCTCGGTGAGCCCGAAGCAGCCAATCCATTCGCCTGAGGCGAGCTTCGGCAGGTATTTCCGTCGCTGCTCCTCCGAGCCGTAGGCGTGGATCGGAAACATGACGAGGGACGACTGGACGCTCATCATCGAGCGATAGCCGGAATCGATCCGCTCCACCTCGCGCGCCACCAGGCCGTAGGAAACGTAGTTCGTGCCCGCCCCACCATACTCTTCCGGGATGGTGACCCCGAGGAGCCCGGAAGCGCCCATCTCGCGGAAGATTTCCGGGTCGGTTTCCTCGTTCATATAGGCGTGCTCGATGCGGGGGGCGAGCTTGTCGGCCGCGAAGGCCGATGCCGCATCGCGGATCATCCGTTCCTCGTCGGAAAGCTGGTCTTCGATGAGAAAGGGATCGTCCCATTTGAAGGGAGCGGTGGCGGCACTGTCTTGCATGGTCGTGATCTCTTGACGCGCGTTCTTTTCAGGCCTGTATGGCGGCGGTACAGCGATGTCTTTTGACCGGTCCCGCGGCCGCGGTCAAATACCGCGACAAAGCGACGGCGGCGGTGGGACCAGCCGACGACACTATGCAGCCAGGAACTGGAAGGACCCAGCCGTGACCGAAACAGACAAGCTCACCCAGCTCGGCGGAAAGGCTGAAACGCCCGCCTCGCCGGAAGCCGCCGTTCTGGAGACCGTTCCCTTCGCGCGCGGCGACGGCCCACCGGCGATCGTCCGCTTCACCTGCCCCGAATTCACCTCGCTCTGCCCGGTGACGGGACAGCCGGATTTCGCCCACATCGTCATCGACTATGCGCCGGATAAACGGCTCGTGGAATCGAAATCGCTCAAGCTGTTCCTCACCGCCTTCCGCAACCACGGCGCCTTCCACGAGGAATGCACGCTGATGATCGGCCGCCGGTTCGCCGAGGCGGCGAAGCCCCTGTGGCTGAGGATCGGCGGCTACTGGTATCCGCGCGGCGGCATTCCGATCGACATATTCTGGCAGACCGGCACGCCGCCGGAAGGCGCCTGGCTGCCGGAGACGGGCGTCGCGTCCTATCGCGGGCGGGGATAGACAACCGGCAACACCCGGTCTTCGCGCACCAGCCGAATCCCGCTATAAGGTCGCCATGCCCATCCGCCCGCTTTCCGAGACCGTCATCAACCAGATTGCCGCCGGCGAGGTGATCGAGCGGCCGGCGAGCGTCGTCAAGGAACTGGTGGAGAACGCACTCGACGCCGGGGCGCGGCGCGTCGAGGTGGCGACCGCCGGCGGCGGGCTGACGCTTTTGCGCGTCACCGACGATGGATCTGGCATTTCGGCCGAGGAACTGCCGCTCGCCGTTTCGCGCCATTGCACCTCGAAGCTTTCGGAAGACATCCACGACATCCGCTCGCTCGGATTCCGTGGCGAGGCGCTGCCCTCGATCGGCTCGGTCGCCCGTCTTTGCCTGCGCTCGCGCACGGCGGC
>NZ_JBHSUM010000197.1:0-6737 GCF_042660605.1 Nitratireductor sp. GCM10026969 | reverse complement strand
ATGAGCTTGCCGTCGCCGTTCCCCCGGGCTTGCGCGATAAACTCGGCCGACACCTTCGCCTTGTCGTGACCGAATGGAAGGAGATGCTCCGGCGGAATGTTCAGCCTGGCACCGACCTCCTGGATCGGCCTCTTGTCCGCCGCGCGGGCGATTTCGATGTCGGATTTCACTTCGGCCATGAGCGTCTCTCCCCCGATTACCGTTGGCGAACCTTTGCTGCCACACCCGCCCTCGTCAGGCAATAAGCCGCGTGCTTTCGCGCGGCACGGTTCCGTATAAGGCGAAAACTGCACGAATTGCGACAGCGGCCCCTGCCGAAGCCCGCCACCGGACAGGCGCAATCGCCTTCTTTCCGCTTGCGGCGGGCCCGAAATGGTGCTTGCGTTTGAATAAAGCGTCGAAGCCGGTTAAACGGCGGGCACACACAAAAGCATGGTGAACAACTTTCAAGGGGAGAACATCCATGTCACCGACGAAACGCGTGGCCGCCGGCCTCGCCCTCTTCCTGTGCGCCGCGCCCGCCTTTGCCCAGGAGCCGGCCGAATGCCGCACGATCACTTTCTCCGATGTCGGCTGGACCGACATCACCGCCACCACGGCGACCGCTTCCGTGGTGCTGGAAGGCCTCGGCTACGAGCCGGAGACGCAGGTGCTATCCGTGCCGGTCACATACGCTTCGCTGCAGAACAAGGATGTGGACGTCTTCCTCGGCAACTGGATGCCGACCATGGAGGCCGACATTGCGCCCTACCGCGAGGACGGCTCGGTGGAGACGGTCGTCACCAACCTGGAAGGCGCCAAATACACGCTCGCCGTCCCGCAATACACCTATGACGCCGGTCTCAAGAGCTTTCAGGACATCGCCGAGTTCGAGGACGAGCTCGACGGCAAGATCTACGGCATCGAGCCCGGCAACGACGGCAACCGTCTGATCCTCGACATGATCGAGAACGACACCTTCGGCCTCGGCGATTTCGAGCTGGTCGAAAGCTCGGAGGCCGGCATGCTCTCCCAGGTGCGCCGCGCCGTGCAGCGCGAGGAGCATATCGTCTTCCTCGGCTGGGAGCCGCATCCCATGAACGCGAACATCGATATGGCCTATCTGGAGGGCGGCGACGACATCTTCGGCCCGAACTACGGTGGTGCCACGGTGCACACCAATGTCTGGGCCGGCCTCACCGAGGAGTGCCCGAATCTCGGACAGCTTCTGCAGAACATGGTCTTCTCGCTGGAGATGGAGAACGAGATCATGGGTGCCATCCTCGACGAGGGACAGCAGCCGCAGGCCGCCGCCGCGGCCTGGCTGAAGGAGAACCCGGAGACGCTGGAACCATGGCTCGAGGGTGTGACGACCGTCGAGGGCGACGACGGGCTGGAGGCGGTCCGGGCGCATCTGGGGCTTTGACGAGGAGCCGTGGGCGCCGCACCGGCGGCGCCTTTTTCGCCCGACTGTAAGCAGCAGGAAAACCGCTTAGCCCATGGATTTCTTAGCCCAGTGGATTGCAGCCTGGAAAATCCCCATCGGCAGATGGGGTCGCGAATTCTTCGATTTTCTCACCACAAATTTTTCCTGGATCTTCGACAATCTGGCCGACGGTCTGGCGACCGTGCTCGACGGCATGGCCGGTTTCCTGCTCTGGCTGCCGGCGAGCGTCGTCGTCCTGGTGATTGCCGCGGGGGCCTATGCGTTGCAGCGTTCGTGGAAGCTGGCGATCGGTGTGCTCATCGGCCTGGCCTTCATCATCAACCAGGGCCTGTGGGCGGAGACGATCGAGACTCTGGTGCTGGTGGTCGCCGCGACCACCGTTTCCATGGCCATCGGCGTTCCCGTCGGCATCTGGGCGGCCCACAATGAACGCGTCTACCAGTTCCTGCGGCCGGTTCTTGACCTCATGCAGACCTTGCCGACCTTCGTCTATCTGATTCCGGTTCTTATCCTTTTCGGCCTCGGGGCGGCACCCGGGTTGATCGTCACGGTGATCTTCGCCTCGCCCGCGCCGATCCGGCTCACCTATCTCGGCATCACCTCGGTCCCCAAGCCGATGCTGGAGGCGGGCCAGGCCTTCGGTGCGACACGAAACCAGTTGCTGTGGAAGGTGGAACTGCCGGCCGCCCTGCCCTCCATCATGGCGGGACTGACCCAGTGCATCATGCTGTCGCTTTCCATGGTGGTGATCGCCGCGCTGATCGGCGCCAACGGGCTCGGCAAGCCGGTCGTGCGTGCCCTCAACACCGTCAACATTCCGCTCGGCCTCGAGGCGGGGCTCGCCATCGTGATCCTGGCGATCATCCTCGACCGGATGGCGCGCATCGGTCGGGAGATCGACCGATGAACCCGGCCGTCGATTTCCGCGCCGTCGACATCATCTTCGGCACCGACAAGGAACGCGCCGAGGCGCAGCCGCTGGTCGACCGGGGCGCAAGCCGCGAGGAGATCCTGGAAAAGACCGGCGCGGTGCTTGGCTGCGCAGGCTGCGACCTGGCGGTGGAACGCGGCGAGATCTCCGTTCTGATGGGCCTTTCGGGGTCGGGAAAATCTACCCTCCTGCGAGCGGTCAACCGGCTCAACAAGGTGTCGCGCGGCGAGGTGATCGTCCGCGACGGCGACTGGTCGGCCAATGTGGTCACGTGCTCGGACGCGGAATTGAGAAAGATCCGCCGCGAATGCGTGGCCATGGTGTTCCAGCAATTCGCGCTCCTGCCCTGGCGCACGGTGGCCGAGAATGTCGGCTTCGGGCTGGAGCTATCGGGCCTTCCAGCGAAAATGCGCAAGGAGCGCGTGATGGCCCAGCTCGAGCTGGTGCATTTGGAAGACTGGGCCGGCAAATACGCCCATGAGCTTTCCGGCGGCATGCAGCAGCGTGTCGGGCTGGCCCGCGCCTTCGCCACCGAAGCGCCGATCCTGCTCATGGACGAGCCGTTTTCCGCGCTCGATCCGCTGATCCGCACCAAGCTTCAGGACGAGTTGGTCGAGCTCCAGGAGCGGCTGAAGAAGACCATTATCTTCGTCAGCCACGATCTGGAGGAAGCGCTCAAGATCGGCAACCGGATCTCCATCATGGAGGGCGGCCGCATCGTCCAGACAGGCGCTCCCGAAGACATCGTCCTGCGGCCGCAGAACGACTATGTGCGCGACTTCATCGCCAATGTGAATCCGCTTTCCGTGCTGACGGCCTGGAACGTGATGCGCGATGCCCGCGACCTGGAGAACGCCGGCGAACACTGGCTGTGGCTCGACCGCAGGCGCACGACACGCTTCCGATTCGACGAGAACATGCTGGTGATCGACGCCGAGCGCGACGGCAAGCCGGCCATCTGGGTCTCCTGCGACGATATCGAGACGCTGTCGGAGGACAAGCCCAAAGTCTATTGGGCGCGCGCCGGCACGCCGTTGAAGATCGTCATGCAGGCCATGCACCAGTCGCAGACCGCCCCCGTGGCACTGTTCGACGACGCATCCCGCTTCGTCGGCGCAATCGGCGTGCGCGACGTGTTGAAGGCGATCGTGCGCGGCAGTCCGGCCGAGCTGCCCTGATCCGCCACCGTTCGAATGTCCAGCGGCTGCCCTTGGATCAGTTCACCGTTTCATGGAAACGGCGAGCTGATCCAACCAATTGATTCAACGCAATTCCGGACGGAAACCTGGCTTCCACTTTTCCTGGAATTGCTCTTATGCCGTCGCCCGTTCCGGGCCCAGATAGCGCAACGCGCAATCCTCGAAACCGAGCGCCGTCACCGTTTCGGCGATCTGCGCCCGCAGCCATGCGTGTTGCAGGTCATCGTCGGCGCGTGCGTGCCAGTACATCTCGTATTTGAGAAATGGCATGGGAACAGGAATGCGGTAGATCGCCAGGTCCAGCCTTTCGGCCACCGCCTCGGCGAACTGACAGGGCATCAGCGCGACGAGATCGCTGTCGGCGGCGGCCTGCGCCGTCGCCTGTAAATGCGGCAGTGCGAGAGCGGCGCGCTGTCCCAGGCCGACCGACCGCAACGCTTCGACCGCACAGCCGGTCTCGCCGCCATCGAGCGAATGGACCGCAAACGCGCATTCGCGAAAAACGCTTGAGGGCAGCAATTGTCCTTCTGCCGGGACCAGACCCCGCAGGCGGGGATTGTGCCGGCTGGCAACGGCGACGAAACAGGATCGGAAGAGCGGCGCGTGCGAAATCCAGTCCGGAACGTGGGAGAGATATTCGAGAACGACGTCGACGGTGCCCTCTCGAAGAAGCTGAACCCCGTCGCCACGGCTCGCATCGATCAATCTCAGGCGGACACCGGGTGCATGCGGAGCAAGCGCGGCGGCAAATTTGGGCATGAAGAGCATCGAGAAGAAATCCGCCCCGAGCAGCGTGTAGCTCCGTTCCAGCCTCTTTGGTTCGAGCATCGAGTAGCGGGCGAAGGCCGCTTCGAGCGAGGCAAGGGCCTCACTGACCGATTCTGCAAGAGCGGCCGCGCGCGTGGTAGGCACCATCTGCGCGCCGGCACGAACGAAAAGCTCATCGTGGAAGGCATGGCGCAGCCGGCCGAGCGCAGCACTGACGGCGGGCTGGCTGAGCCCGATGCGGGCCCCGGCGCGCGTGACGCTGCGCTCCTTGAGCAAGGCGTCGAAGACACGCAGAAGATTGAGATCGAAGGAATTCAAGTTCACGGAGTGCTCCACCCGCAATGACGGCCGGCACTCCCGGTCCCCCTGCCCGCCGCCCGGCAAAAATCCATGCCGTCAATGGCCTGCATAATGACATTCGATTTCCCGCCAAGCGAGTCAGCCATTAATCTTATGCGATTGGATAAAATAGGGGCAAAACACATGCCGACCGTGGCACAGCATTTCTTCAAGACGGCGATCGTCTTCCTCATCTTCGGCATCGGCATGGGGCTGTACATGTCCATATCGGGCAATCACAACATCATCGGAGCCCATGCGCATACCAACCTGCTCGGGTGGGTGACGATGGCGCTGTTCGGCGTCTATTACGCGCTCAACCCGGCCAAGGCGGCAGGGCGTCTTGCCCGTATCCAGTACGGTGTCTACACGACCGGCGTGGTCGTGCTCACTCCGTCACTGCTCTTCATGCTGCTCGGCAACCCGGCGCTGGAGCCGCTGGTGGCGATCAGTTCTCTCGTCACCTTTGCCGGTGTGCTGCTGTTCGGATTGGTGGTCTTCGCCAGGGAGCAGCCGAGTACCGTGCGCGGCATGCGCTCGCCCGCCTGATCTTAACCGGCCGGGGAAACACCCCTTGCCAAATTCCCGGCCGTCCGGCATGCCGGAGCCATGGCAAAGACCGATCCGATCCTCGAAACCGATGCCGAGGCGATCCGCCTGGCGAAGACGCTCCTCCGCACCGCCCGTTTCGGCGCCCTTGCAACGCTCGATCCGGCAGACGGCGCGCCGCAGGTCACACGGGTGGCGGTGGCCACGGGCATGGATGGCACACCGCTCATCCTGGTTTCCGCGCTTTCGGCGCACACCCGGGCACTCGAAGCCGATCCGCGCTGCTCGCTGCTTGTCGGCGAGCCGGGCAAGGGCGATCCCCTCTCCCATCCGCGCCTGACGCTGAAGGCGCGGGCGGACAAGCTGGCGCGTGACACGGATGAGCACGCACACGCCAGGCGCCGCTATCTGAACCGTCACCCCAAGGCCCGTCTCTACGCTGATTTCGCGGATTTCGCCTTCCACCGGTTAACCCCGGAAGGCGCGGCGCTGAACGGCGGCTTCGCCCGCGCCTACCGGCTCACCCGCGCCGACATCATCACCGCGAGCCCGGCGAACGAGGCACTCGCGGAGATGGAACAGGGCGCGCTCGACCACATGAACGCGGACCACGCGGACGCTGTTAAGAATTACGCCGTGGCGCTGGCCGGCGGGACGCCCGGCAAATGGTCGTTGACGGGCATCGATGCCGACGGCATCGACCTCGCCAGGGGCGATGAGGTGCGCCGGGTCTTCTTCGACGCGCCGCTGGAAGAGGCGGCACAGATGCGCCCCGTTCTGGTCGCCATGGGGAAGAGGGCGCGCGGCGCCTGATCGAGATGCCGCGCGACCTCATCCCGATCGACGACCCCGACGACCCGCGCATCGCCGCCTATCGCGACATCCGCGAGCGCGATCTGGTCGGCCGCCAGGGCCGCTTCGTCGCCGAGGGCAAGGTGGTCTTGAACGTGCTGTTCTCGACGGCCCGCTTTGCCGCCGAATCCGTTCTTCTCCGGCAAAACCGCGTGGCCGGCATGGACGATCTCCTGACGCGCATCCCGGCGGAAGTGCCTGTCTATGTGGCCGCCGGTCCGGTGATGGATGCCATTGCCGGCTTCCCCATGCATCGCGGCGTGCTGGCGATCGGCCGCCGCGCGGTCGAGGAGGACCCCGACACGCTCGTCTCGCGTCTGCCCGAAAAAGCCCTCGTGGTCGCGCTCGCGGGGATCGCCAATCATGACAATATGGGTGCGATCTTCCGCAACGCCGCCGCGTTCGGTGTCGATGCCGTGCTTTTGGACGGGCACTGTTGCGATCCACTCTACCGCAAGGCGATCCGCGTCTCGGTGGGCGCGGCACTAAAGGTACCCTTCGCCCGCACATCAAGCACCGAGACGCTCGCCGCCACGCTTGCAGCGCACGGTTTTGCGATCTTGGCACTAAGCCCCGGAGGGACGCGCGAGATCACCGAGGTTGCGACTGGGCCGCGAACGGCGCTGCTGCTCGGCGCCGAGGGTCCGGGGCTGCCGGCGGCCCTCCTCGAGCG
>NZ_JBHSUM010000196.1:0-6821 GCF_042660605.1 Nitratireductor sp. GCM10026969 | reverse complement strand
GGGGCCTTGCGCGCCGCCGGCGTGCCGATGGCCGTCGCCACCGACTGCAACCCCGGCTCCTCGCCGCTCGCGTCCCTGCTTCTGGCCATGAATATGGTGTGCACGCTCTTTCGGCTAACGCCCGAAGAAGCGCTCGCCGGGGCCACGCGGGAAGCCGCCCGCGCCCTGAGGCTCGGCGCGGAGATCGGCACCATCGAGCCCGGCAAACGCGCCGAACTCGCCGTCTGGAACGTCGAGCATCCGGCGGAGCTTGCCTATCGGATCGGCTTCAATCCTCTTCACCGCCTCATTATCGGAGATGCCGCATGATCCCGGTGCCATGCCCCGCCATCGGAGGGCCATCGCAATGACGCTCACCCTCACCCCGGGCACCGTCTCGATCCACACGCTGGAGCAGCTCTGGCGCGAGGGCCCGGCGGTGCGCCTCGACCCCGCCTGTCACCCGGTGATCGAAGCCAGTGCGAAGCGCATTGCCGAGGTGGCCGGCGGCGCGGCCGTCTATGGCGTCAACACCGGCTTTGGCAAGCTCGCCAATGTGCGCATCCCGGCCGACGACGTGACGACCCTGCAGCGCAATCTAATCCTTTCCCATTGCTGCGGCGTCGGCGCGCCGCTGGAGGAAGGGATCGTCCGCCTTGTCATGGCGCTGAAGCTCATGTCGCTCGGCCGCGGCGCATCGGGCGTGCGGATGGAGACCGTACGGCTTCTCGAGGGGATGCTGGCGCACGGCGTCATTCCCGTCATCCCGGAAAAGGGCTCCGTCGGCGCCTCGGGCGATCTCGCGCCGCTCGCCCATATGGCCGCGGCGATGATCGGCGAGGGTGAAGCATGGGTCGCGGGCGAACGCTTGCCGGCTAAGAAAGCGCTGGAGAAAGCTAGTCTAGCGCCGATCGTGCTGCAGGCTAAGGAGGGTCTGGCGCTGATCAACGGCACCCAGGTCTCGACCGCGCTGGCGCTCGCCGGCCTGTTCCGCGCCCATCGCGCGGCGCGCGCGGCGGTCATCACCGGCGCCTTGTCGACGGATGCGGCCATGGGCTCCTCCGCCCCCTTCCATCCGGAGATCCACACCCTGCGCGGCCACCAGGGCCAGATCGACACGGCGACCGCCTTGTGGCGGCTGCTCGACGGCTCGGAGATCCGCGAGAGCCATCGCGAGGGCGACGAGCGCGTGCAGGACCCCTACTGCATCCGTTGCCAGCCCCAGGTGGACGGCGCCTGCCTCGACATATTGCGCCAGGCCGCGCGCACGCTCGAAATCGAGGCCAATGCTGTGACCGACAACCCGCTGGTGCTGTCGGACGGGTCGGTCGTTTCCGGCGGCAACTTCCACGCCGAGCCGGTGGCGCTCGCCGCCGACCAGATCGCGCTTGCCATCTGCGAGATCGGCGCCATCGCCCAGCGGCGCATCGCGCTTTTGGTCGACCCGGCGCTCTCCTTCGGCCTCCCGGCGTTTCTCGCCAAGAAGCCGGGGCTCAATTCCGGCCTGATGATCGCCGAGGTGACCTCCGCCGCGCTGATGTCGGAAAACAAGCAGATGGCGCATCCCGCTTCGGTCGATTCCACGCCCACCTCGGCCAACCAGGAGGATCACGTCTCCATGGCCTGCCATGGCGCGCGCCGGCTTCTGGCGATGAGCGAGAATCTTTTCGGCATCGTCGCCATCGAGGCCGTCACCGCGGCGCAGGGCATCGATCTGCGCGCGCCGCTCAAGTCCAGCGAGGAGCTGATGAAGGCGCATGGAACGATCCGCTCCGCCGTGCCGGCGCTGGAGGTCGACCGTTTCATGGCGCCCGATCTGGAAGCGGCAATCGAGCTCGTACGCTCGGGCCGGCTGAATGCCAGCGTCTCGCCCGGGATCCTGCCGGAACTGAGGAGTGCAGCATGAACCCCGTCGAAGTCGCCCAGGGCGATTCGCCCGTCATCCTGGCGTTCCCCCACACGGGCACCCACGTGCCGGAAGACATATGGGAGCGGCTGAACGCCGAAGGGCGCAAGCTGCGCGATACGGACTGGCATGCCGACAGGCTCTATGCGGGCCTCCTGCCTGCGGCGACCACCGTGCGCGCGACCTTCCACCGCTATTGCATCGATGCCAATCGCGACCCGTCGGGCAGGACGCTTTATCCGGGCCAGAACACCACCGCCCTGATCCCGCAAACCGATTTCGACAACCGGCCGATCTGGGAGGACGAGGGCGGCATCGGCGAGACGGAGTCGGTGACGCGCCTCTCCGCCTTCCACGGGCCCTATCATGCCGCGCTCGCGGCGGAGATCGAACGGGTGAAGGCGTTACACGGCGTGGTCATTCTCTATGACTGCCACTCCATCCGCTCCCATTGCCCTTTCCTGTTCGAGGGGCGCCTGCCGGACCTCAACATCGGCACCGACAACGGGCTCACCTGTGCTCCGGAGATCGAAGAGGCCGCGCGCGAAATCTGCAGCGCGGCGGACGGCTACAGCATGGTTGTCAACGGGCGTTTCCGCGGCGGCTGGACGACGCGCTTCTACGGTGTGCCGAAGGAGAACGTGCACGCCATCCAGATGGAGCTTGTGCAATCCGCCTATCTGGCGAGCGAGAGCGAACCCTTCGCCTACGATGCCGGGAGGGCCGAGCGGCTGCGCCCGCACCTGCGCGCGCTGCTCGAGCGGCTGGAGCAAATCGCCTTTTCCATGAAGAAGGACCAGGATCGATGACCGACCCGCGCCACAACATTCGCGAGGTGAAGGCGCCGCGCGGCCCCGAGCTGAACGCCAGGAGCTGGCTCACCGAAGCGCCGCTCCGCATGCTGATGAACAATCTCGACGCCGAGGTGGCGGAGAACCCGAACGAGCTCGTCGTCTATGGCGGCATCGGGCGGGCGGCGCGCACCTGGGATGATTTCGACCGCATCGTTGCGACGCTCAAGGATCTCGGCGAGGACGAAACCCTGCTCGTCCAGTCGGGCAAGCCGGTGGGCGTCTTCCGCACCCATGCGGACGCGCCGCGCGTGCTCATCGCCAACTCCAACCTCGTGCCGCATTGGGCCAATTGGGACCATTTCCATAAGCTCGACCGCGCCGGGCTGATGATGTACGGCCAGATGACCGCCGGCTCCTGGATCTATATCGGCAGCCAGGGCATCGTGCAGGGCACCTACGAGACCTTCGCCGAGGCCGGGCGCCAGCATTATGGCGGCGACCTCAAGGGACGCTGGATCCTGACCGCCGGGCTCGGCGGCATGGGCGGCGCCCAGCCGCTGGCGGCGGCCATGGCGGGCGCCTGCTGCCTGGCGGTCGAATGTGACGAGACCCGCATCGATTTCCGCCTGCGCACCCGCTATCTCGACGAGAAGGCGGAAAGTCTCGACGAGGCGCTGGCGATGATCGAGCGCTGGACGAAAGCCGGAGAGGCGAAATCGGTCGGCCTTCTGGGCAACGCGGCGGAGATCTTTCCCGAACTGGTAAGAAGAGGCGTGGCGCCCGACATCGTCACCGACCAGACCTCCGCGCACGACCCGCTCAACGGCTATCTGCCCGAGGGCTGGTCGCTGGCCGAATGGCGCAAGAAGCGCGAGAGCGATCCAAAGGCGGTCGAGAAGGCGGCGCGGGCCTCCATGCGCCGCCATGTGGAGGCGATGGTGGCCTTCTGGAACGCCGGCGTGCCGACGGTCGACTACGGCAACAATATCCGCCAGGTGGCGAAGGAAGAGGGGCTGGAAAACGCCTTTGCCTTTCCGGGTTTCGTGCCGGCCTATATCCGCCCGCTCTTCTGCCGCGGTGTCGGCCCCTTCCGCTGGGCCGCCCTTTCCGGCGACCCGGAGGACATCTACCGCACTGACGAGAAGGTGAAGGAGCTTCTTCCCGACAACGATCACCTCCACCGCTGGCTCGACATGGCCAAGGATCGTATCGCCTTCCAGGGGCTGCCCGCGCGCATCTGCTGGGTGGGGCTGGGCGACCGGCACCGCCTCGGCCTCGCCTTCAACGAGATGGTGGCCAGGGGCGAATTGAAGGCGCCGGTGGTGATCGGCCGCGACCATCTCGATTCCGGCTCCGTCGCCTCGCCCAATCGCGAGACGGAGGCGATGAAGGACGGCTCCGACGCCGTCTCCGACTGGCCGCTCTTGAACGCGCTCCTGAACTGCGCCTCCGGCGCCACTTGGGTGTCAATCCACCACGGTGGCGGGGTCGGCATGGGCTTTTCCCAGCATGCCGGCGTGGTGATCTGCGCCGACGGCTCGGACGCAGCGGCAAGACGCATCGAGCGGGTGTTGTGGAACGACCCGGCGACTGGCGTCATGCGCCACGCCGATGCCGGTTACGACATCGCGCTCGAATGCGCCCACGAGAAGGGGCTGCGCCTGCCGGCGATCCTCGGCAACTGAGCGCGCTCGGAACCGGAAGAGCGCTGTCTGCATTGATCCCGGCCGCGGGATGCGTGAGAATGCATACACGTCAGGCCGGGCCCGGCATTTCGGCGGGGTTCGTCTTTCTGTCATGCAAATCGCCTATTGGGTCGCGATCTGCGAGGAAACGAATCATGCGCTATGCCATCTATTTCACGCCGGACAAGCACGACCCGCTGGGCCGCGTCGCCGAGCGCTGGCTGGGCCGTAGCGCATTCGGCCGCGAGGTGCCGCCGCCTTCCGGTATCGGCGCGTTTTCCGCCGCCGAGATCGCCTTTCACACCGCCGCGCCCCGCCGCTACGGCTTCCATGCGACGTTGAAAGCGCCCTTCCGCCTGGCCGAGGGCAAAACCGAGGATGCACTGATCAGCGCACTGGCCGCATTCGCCGAAAGCCGCGAACCGATCTGCATCGAGCGGCTGGCGCTGGCACGTCTCGACGGCTTCTTTGCCCTGGTGCCGGCCGAGCCCTCGGCCGAACTCGACCGGCTGGCCGCCGATGTCGTGCGCGAATTCGAGCCTTTCCGCGCGCCGCTCGAGCCGGAGGAGATCGAGCGGCGGAGTTCGGACAACCTGACGCCGGAACAGCTTAAAAATCTCCATCAATGGGGCTATCCTCACGTTTTCGACGCGTTTCGATTCCACATGACACTGACGGGGCGCGTGCCGGCGGCGGAGGCTCAGCGGATGGAGCGTGCAATCGACTTCTTCTTCGGTCCGCTCCTCCTGGAGCCGCTGGAGATCGGCTCCCTGGCGCTGTTCGCCGAACCGGAGCTTGGCGCGCCGTTCCACGTGAAGTCCTTTCACGCCCTCGGCGGCGCAAGGGAGAGAAAGTCTGCCTGAGTAATGCATGAAACCGTTCTGAAGAATGCCCGCATCGTTCTTGCCGATGAGGTGATCGAGGGCAACCTGGTCGTGCGCGATGGCCGGATCGCCGAGATTGCGGCAGGTCCGGCGCGGACCGGCGAGGATCTTGAAGGCGATTACCTCATTCCGGGCCTGGTCGAACTGCACACGGACCATCTGGAGCGACACTATGCGCCGCGGCCGAAGGTGCGGTGGCATCCGGTCGCCTCCGTGCTCGCGCACGATGCGCAGATCGCCACGTCCGGGATTACGACCGTGTTCGACGCCCTGCGCGTCGGCATGGATGGCGAGGGCGACGTGCAGACACAGGAAATGCGCAGCCTCGCCGACGCGATCGAGGAGAGCGCCGCCGCCGGCCGCCTGCGCGCCGAACATTTCCTGCATCTGCGCTGCGAGGTTTCCGTTCCCGACTGCCTTTCCGGCTTCGCGCTGTTCGACGGCGACGATTACGTCAAGCTTGCATCGCTGATGGACCATTCGCCCGGCCAGCGCCAGTTTACCGACCTTCAGTCCTACGCGGTCTACTACCAGGCCAAGACCAAACTGTCGGACGATGCGTTTCGTCTCTATTGCGCACGGCGCCAGGAGGAGTCGCAGCAAAACTCCGCGCCCAACCGCCGCGCCGTCTCGGCCGCCTGCCAAGAGCGCGGCATCATTCTCGCCAGTCATGACGACGCCACGCCGGAGCACGTGGATGAGGCGGCGATGGACGGCGTGCGCGTGGCCGAGTTCCCGACCACCGCCGCGGCGGCAAAGGCTTCCAAGGCGGCGGGAATGGCGGTGCTGATGGGTGCGCCGAACCTCGTGCGGGGCGGCTCGCATTCGGGCAACGTCTCGGCGCGGGAATTGGCCGAAAACGGCAGCCTCGACATCCTTTCCTCCGATTACGTCCCCTTCAGCCTCATTCAGGCCGCCTTCCTCCTGGGCGAGACGGTCGAGGGCATCGGGCTGCCGCGGGCGATCGCCAAGGTGTCCAGGAATCCCGCCGCCGCCGTCGGACTCGACGACCGGGGCGTGATCGAAGAGGGCCGGCGCGCCGATCTCGTGCGCGTGCGGCCGGACGGAGGCGTGCCCGTGGTGCGCACCGTGTGGCGCCAGGGCGCGCGCGTGGCGTAGATGATCTCCGAAACCATCGAGCGCGCGCAGGAAGAAACGCCCTTTCCCATAAGGCATGGGGTGTTCGTGGCGGTTGCCGGGCCTTCAGGCGCCGGCAAGGATTCTTTGATCGATTATGCAAAACCCCGGCTGGGCGCGCTCGCGGCCGACATCGTCTTTGCCCGCCGTATCATCACGCGACCGCCCGAAGCCGGTGGCGAGGCACATGATGCGATGGACGCGGAAACGTTCGAGCGGGCGCGGGCGGAAGGCCGCTTCGCGCTGAGCTGGCGCGCGCACGGGCTCGGCTATGCGCTTCCCGCAAAGGTGGACGCGACGATGCATGCCGGCGGTGTCGTGGTGGCCAATGTCTCGCGCGCCATCGTCCCGGACATCAAGGTGCGATACGCCCACGTCGCGCCGGTCCTGATTACCGCGACGCCCGAGGCGCTGGCAGAGCGCCTGGCCCGGCGCG
>NZ_JBHSUM010000195.1:0-6891 GCF_042660605.1 Nitratireductor sp. GCM10026969 | reverse complement strand
AGGCCGGCGGCCACAACGAGGTGGCCGAAACCTTCGCGCGCAAGGGCAACGGGCGGTTCGTCCCGCTGCCCGTCCCCGCCATCGTCGGCGAGCGCGCCACACGGGAAGTCCTGGAGAAGGACCGCATCGTGGCGGACGTGCTGCAGCGCGCCCGCTCGGCAGAGCTCCTGTGCTTCTCGATGGGCGCGCTCAACGAGCACTCCGCGCTTCTGCTTTCCGGCAACATCCTGCACAAGGAACTCGACAAGCTCCTGCGCGCGGGGGCGATCGGCGACGTGCTGGGCCGTTTCATCGACAGGCGCGGTGCGATCGTCGACCAGGAACTCGACCAGCGCACCATCGGCCTGTCCTTTTCGGAACTGAAGCGCTGCGGGCGCGCCGTCGGTATCGCCTGCGGTACGGAAAAGCACGATGTCGTCCTCGGCGCCCTGCGCGCCGGACTGATCAACGTCCTCGTCACCGACGAGGCGACGGCAACCTATGCATTGGAGCATGTTCATGACCGTTGACGCGCAAGAGAACCGCGCCGGGTCGAGCGGCCCGGCCGCCACCCACGCCCTCCGGGCCGCCGACTCCGGCACCGGCGGGCACGCACGCAATCCGGGAATGGCGCTGACGCCGGCCATGTTCGAGGGCCACGGCGTAAACCTCAGCGCCACCCGGCAAAGGGCCGCCACGCTGACCACGCGGCGGACGGTCAAGAAGCTCCACCAGGCGGCCTGGCTTGTGAATGCCGTGCGCTGCATCGACCTGACGACGCTTTCGGGCGACGATACCGAGGGACGGGTGAAGCGGCTCTGCGCCAAGGCGCGCAACCCCCTGGCGCAGCACCTCAAGGAGGGGCTGGGGATTGCCGGCATGCCGCTCACCACCGGCGCGGTCTGCGTCTATCCGACCATGGTCGCCCATGCCGTCAAGGCGCTTCGCGGCACGGACATCCCGGTCGCCTCCGTCGCCACCGGCTTTCCCGCGGGCCTGATGCCGCTGAAGCTCAGGCTCGAGGAGATCCGCTACGCCGTCGGCGAAGGCGCCGGCGAGATCGACATCGTGATCACCCGCGAGCACGTCCTCAAAAACGACTGGGCAGCGCTCTATGACGAGGTCGCCGCCATGCGGGAGGCCTGCGGCAAGGCGCATCTGAAGGCCATCCTCGCCACGGGTGATCTCAAGACGCTGCGCAACGTCTACGCCGCTTCGATGGTCGCCATGCAGGCGGGCGCCGACTTCATCAAGACCTCCACCGGCAAGGAAAGCGTGAACGCCACCCTGCCTGTCAGCCTCGTCATGGTCCGTGCGCTGCGGGATTACGGCGAGATGACCGGCCACAGGATCGGCTTCAAGCCCGCCGGCGGCATCAAGAGCGCCAAGGAGGCGCTCGCCTGGCAGATCCTCATGAAGGAGGAGCTCGGACGCCCCTGGCTGGAGCCCGACCTGTTCCGCTTCGGCGCCTCGTCGATGCTGGCCGACATCGAACGGCAACTCGAACATTACGTCACCGGACGCTACGCCGCCTTCTCGCGCCACGCGCTCGCCTAGGGACTGAAGGACATGACAGAGATCAAGGATATCCTGAGAACCATGGATTACGGCCCCGCCCCCGAGGATGCCGGCATCGTCACCGCCTGGCTGGAACGGCACAAACAAGGCTTCGGCCATTTCATCGACGGCGCCTTCACCAGGCCCGGCGAAACGTTTGCGGTGACGAACCCCGCCACGGGCAAGGCGCTGGCGAACGTCACCCAGGGCAGCGGGGCCGACATCGATGCGGCGGTGAAGGCCGCGCGCGCAGCGCAGCCCAGATGGGCCGCGCTGTCGGGCCACGAACGCGCGGCTCATCTCTATGCGCTGGCCCGGCACGTGCAGCAGCATTCGCGTTTCCTCGCCGTGCTCGAAAGCCTCGACAACGGCAAGCCGATTCGCGAAAGCCGCGACATCGACGTGCCGCTCGTCGCGCGGCACTTCTATCATCATGCGGGATGGGCCGAACTGGTGGAGGACGAGTTTCCCGGCGCCAGGCCCGTCGGCGTCTGCGGGCAGATCATCCCGTGGAACTTCCCGCTCCTCATGCTCGCCTGGAAGGTCGCGCCGGCGCTCGCCGCCGGCAACACCGTGGTGCTGAAGCCGGCGGAGTACACCCCGCTGACCGCACTGGCCTTCGCCGAAATCGCCGCCGAATGCGGCCTTCCGAAAGGGGTGATGAACATCGTCACCGGCGACGGCGAGACGGGAGCCGCCATCGTTTCCCACGACGACATAGACAAGATCGCCTTTACCGGTTCCACCGAGGTCGGGCGGACGATCCGCCGGCAGACGGCCGGATCGGGCAAGAGCCTGACCCTCGAACTGGGCGGCAAGTCGCCCTTCGTGGTCTTCGCCGACGCGGATCTCGACGCGGCGGTCGAAGGCGTCGTCGATGCGATCTGGTTCAACCAGGGCCAGGTGTGCTGCGCCGGGGCGCGCCTGCTCGTTGCCGAATCCGTCGCCGCGCGGTTCGAAACGCTTCTCAAAGCGCGCATGGACGATCTGCGCGTGGGCGATCCGCTCGACAAATGCACCGATGTCGGCGCCATCGTGCACCCGGTTCAGCTCGAGCGAATCAAGAGCCTCGTCGCGCAGGGCGCGGCCGAGGGCGCCAGGCTGCATCAGGTGGGCGCGCCCGAAGGCTGCTTCTATCCGCCGACGCTGGTGACCGAGGTCGCACCGGCCTCGATCCTTTCCATCGAGGAGATCTTCGGTCCGGTCGCCACGCTGACCACCTTTCGCACGCCCGACGAGGCGGTGGCGCTCGCCAACAACACGCGCTACGGCCTCGCCGCCTCGGTCTGGTCGGAAAACGTGAATCTCTGCCTGGACGCCGCCGCGCAGATCAAAGCCGGCGTCGTGTGGATCAACTGCACCAACGTGCTCGATGCCGGCGCGGGCTTCGGCGGCTACCGTGAATCCGGCTTCGGCCGCGAAGGCGGACGCGAAGGCATGACGGCCTATCTCGCTCACCCCCGGCCGGCGGCGAAGAAGGGCGAGGCCGCCCTGCCGGAGCCCGACCCCTCGCCCGCCGCACAGGGCGAGGCCAAAGGCATCGACCGCACCGCCAAGCTCTATGTCGGCGGCAAGCAGGCGCGGCCGGACTCGGGCTATTCCTACGCGGTGATGGGGCAGAAGGCGTCCGTGGGCCTTGCCGGATACGGCAACCGCAAGGACATCCGCAACGCCGTCGAGGCGGCGAACAAGGCGGGCGGCTGGGGCAAGGCCACGGGGCACAATCGCGCCCAGGTGCTCTACTATCTGGGCGAAAATCTTTCCGTGCGCGCCGCCGAGTTCGCGGACCGGCTGCGCAGCTTCGGCGCGTCGAAGGATGCCGCCCGGCGCGAGGTCGAAACGTCGGTCCGCCGCTGCTTCTGGTACGCGGCACAGGCCGACAAGTTCGACGGCATGGTGCACCAGACCAAGACGTCGAACGTGACGCTTGCCATGCACGAACCGCTCGGCACGATCGGCATCGCCTGCCCGCTCGCCCATCCGCTGCTCGGATTCGTCTCCACGGTGCTGCCGGCCATCGCCATGGGCAACGCGGTCGTGGCGATCCCTTCGCAGGCGCACCCGCTCGCGGCGACGGACTTCTATCAGGTGCTCGACACGTCCGATGTGCCGGGAGGGGTGGTCAACATCGTCACCGGGCCGCGGGATGCCCTGTCCAAAACCCTCGCCCAGCACGACGACGTGGCCGGGATGTGGTACTTCGGCAGCGACGCCGGCTGCGCGATGGTCGAGGCCGAAAGCGCAGGCAATCTCAAGCAGACCTGGGTCGAGAACGGTGCGGCGCGCGACTGGACCGGCAGAGAGGGCCAGGGCCGCAGCTTCCTGCATCGTGCGACACAGGTGAAGAATATCTGGGTTCCCTACGGCGAATGATTCTTTTCGATTGCGACGGCGTGCTGGTGGACAGCGAGATTCTGTCCTGCGGCACCGATGCCCACCTGATGAGCGAAGCCGGTCATCCGATCACCGCGGAGGATCTCATACAGCGTTTCATCGGCCACCCGAAAAAGGCGATCTGGGCCGCACTCGCCGAGGAGCGCGGCAAGCCCTGGCCCGAGGGACTTCTGGAGCGGGCCGAAACGTTGCTGATGGAACGGCTGAGGACGGAGCTGGAGCCCGTCGAAGGGGTTGCCGCCGCCGTGTCGGCCATTCCGGGGCCGCGCGCCGTCGCCTCTTCCTCGTCGCTGGCGAAGCTCGACGTGGCACTCACCCGCTGCGGGCTGCGCGACGTCTTCGCGCCGCACATCTATTCAGCCGAGCAGGTCGCCCGCGGCAAGCCGGCGCCGGACGTCTTCCTCTTCGCCGCCTCGCAGGTGGGCGCCGACCCGCAGGACTGCATCGTTATCGAGGACAGCGTGGCTGGCGTCCAGGCGGCGAGAAAGGCCGGGATGCGGGTCGTCGGCTTCACCGGCGGGCGTCACAGCTACCCGAGCCACGGCGACCGGCTGATGGAGGCCGGCGCCGTCCATGTCGTTAGGCATATGCGCGAGCTGCCCGATTTCGTGGCGTTTTTGCGCCGGAACGCGTTGCCGGCGGCGTGACCCGTCAAAAGGCTTCATTCTTGCGCATCTGGCTGAGGTAGCGCTTCATGCGCACCAGCCGCTGGTTGTGCGGCTTGCCGAGGCGCCGCGCGACAAGCGTCGACAGGATGTCGGCCGCCACGAGCGCGGCGATGCGCGAGGTCGTCGGCGTGAACAGATCGGTGTTGTCGAGCGTCTCGACATTGATCACCACGTCGGAATAGTCGACGAGCGCGGTCTGGGTCGATCCGGTGATCGAAATCACGCGCGCGCCCTGCTCCCGCGCCAGCCGGGCAAGCTCGACGATCGACAGCGTGCCGCCCGTATTCGAGATCGCCACGGCGACCGAGCCGCGCTTCATCATCGACGCCGCCATCAGCTGCTGGTGGCTGTCCATCGTCGCATTGCACGGGATGCCGAAGAGCGGGAACTTCTGCTGCAGGTCCTGGGCCACGATGGCCGAGGCGCCGAAGCCGAAGAACTCCAGGTGGTTCGCCTCCAGGATCAGGTCCACGGCGGCGTTCATCTGGGTCATGTCCAACGCCTTGCGGGCCCAGTCGAGCGAGGTGATGGTGTAGTCGAATATCTTCGAGGCCACCTCCTCGGGGCTGTCCTCGTCGGTGATCGCCGAATGCGTCGCGGGAGTTCCGAGCGCCAGGCTCTGGGCGAGGCGGATCTTGAGGTCCTGAAAGCCCTCGCAGCCGATGGCGGTGCAGAAACGGATCACCGTTGGCTGGCTCACCTCGGCGATCTGCGCGGTCTCGGCCACGGTCGCGTTGAGGATGCGATGCGGATCGCTCAACAGCGCGTCGGCGACCTTCCTGTCGGACTTGCGCAGGTCGGGCCGCACGGTCCGCACCACTTCGAGGATGTTCCGGTTGGTCAGAAGCTGCGGATCGTTGATGTTCATGCGGTCACCTTTCCGGTCAGGACACGACCGGCTGCACCCTGTAGCTGACGCCGAGACGCGCCGCCTTTAGGTATACGCTCTCTTCATGGCGGGCAAACCTCCCAATCGTCTCCCGCGGCACCGTATTGAAGGCGAAGAGATCGAAATGATGCGCGATGACGGTGCCGATCCCTGTCGCACGGGCGAGCGCAACCGCCTCGCCCACATCCATGTTGCCCGGCACCCCATTGGCGGCGCGGAAGGCGTCTCGTCCGTTCACCGGCAAGAGCGCCAGGTCGGCGCGCAACGCGGCCACCTCCTCCGCCTGGCCCGGGAAGGGAACCGTGTCGCCGGAATGAAAGATGCGGCGGCCGCACAAATCCACCGCCATGCCGAGAAAGAGGTGGCGGCCGTCCGCGTCACGTTCGAGGCTCTCATGCGCGGCGCGGGTAACCGTCAGGACGAGGCCGGGGAGCGGCTCGCGCCTCTCGCCGGCGTCCACCGCCACCAGCCGTTCCTCCGCGATGCCCGACCGCTCCAGGGCCTTTTCGCGGGCAGAGGCCGGCGCGACCAGCACGGCTTGCGGGTTTGCCGCCATCAGTGCCGGCAGGGTGCCTGGGTCGAGATGGTCCGTATGGGCATGCGTTGAAAGCACCGCGTCGACATGGGCGATACCGTCGGCAGTGACGGGCGGTGGCATCATCCGAATGTGCGGAAAGCGCGTGCCCCGGTATTTTTCGGCCAGGCTCTCGGAAAGATAAGGGTCCACCACAAGCCGCCGCCCCGCCCCTTCGATGACGAAACCCGCCTGCCCCAGCCAATAGAGTCTGAGAGCCTCACCCGGAGGACGCGCCATCCGGGCGGGCAGATCCTCACACACCTCTTCCGTGATGACTTCAGGCGGACGCATTTTGCACCGCCAGATGTTTCAGGAGATTCTCCACCGCCGCCTCGGTGGCACGTGTCACGCTGCCATCGGTGAAGCCGCCGATGTGGCTCGTGGCGATCACGCGGGGATGCGCCGACAGGCGTTTGTCGCGCGGCGGCTCCTCCGCAAAGACATCCGTCGCGTAGCAGCCGAGCCTCTCCGCCTCCAGCGCGGCGACCACCGCCGCGTCGTCGATGAGGCCGGCCCTTGCGGTGTTGACCAGGATCGCGCCGGGGCGCATCTCTTCCAGAATGGCGGCATCGATCATCGGCAACCCGGAAGACGTCATCGGGCAGTGCAGCGTCACGATCCCGGCGGCGCGCAGGAGTTCATCGAGCGGCACGTAGCGTACGCGTGCCGCAAGCGCGCCGAGTGCGGGCTCCATCGGATCGTGGGCAAGCACCTCGGCACCCATGGCGACCATAACCGAGGCGACGCGGCGCCCGATCGCCCCCATGCCGACAATGCCCACGGTCGTGCCTTCCACCTCGCGCCCGCGAAGCCGGGGCCAGCCGCCG
>NZ_JBHSUM010000194.1:0-6954 GCF_042660605.1 Nitratireductor sp. GCM10026969 | reverse complement strand
GCCAGCGCGCCGGCGAGCTTGTCGAGCGCGTTGTGGCGGCCGACATCCTCCCGCATGGCGACGATGCCCTTGCCGGGCATGTAGAACCCGGCCGCATGCACCGCGCCCGTCTCGCGATGGAGCGTCTGCTGCTCCGACAGGAGCTGGACGGACCGGACGATGTCGCCCTCGGTCAAAAGCGGGCCGCCGGCGGCAACGGCCGGCACGTCGCGCAGGGCTTCCTCGATGGATTCGATGCCGCACAGCCCGCAACCCACCGGCCCGGAGAGGCGCCGGCGGCGCGCTTCGAAACGTCGGTTGGCCGCGTCCTTCAGTCCGATCTGCACATCGAAGCCGGATCCGAGGTCCTCAATCGTGATCGCCTCAATCTCGCCGGGGGCGGAGACGATCCCCTCCGTCAGGCTGAAGCCGAGGGCAAAATCCTCCAGGTCGCTTGGCGTGGCCATCATCACCGCGTGAGTCGTGCCCCCAAAGGAGAGCGCCACCGCCGTTTCCTCGGGCACGCTGCGCAGCGCTGTACGGGTTCCGCCGACGCGGCGCGCGATGCGGGAGACGGCTGTGAGGGGCACGGTCTTCATCGGACGAGTCGGGCACCGGTCGGAGCGCGCATCTCGCGCTACTCCGCCGCTTCCACATGCACGATGCGGCGGCTCAAGCGGGAAAGCTCTTCATAGTCCTCCTGCCACTCGGTCGGCCCGTTGGAGGGCGAGACCTGCACCGCCGTTACCTTGTATTCCGGGCAGTTGGTCGCCCAGTCAGAATATTCGGTGGTCACCACATTGGCTTGTGTCTCCGGGTGGTGGAAGGTGGTGTAGACGACGCCGGGCGCCACGCGCTCGGTGATGGTGGCGCGTAAGGTGGTCTCGCCCGCTCGGCTTGCAAGCTTCACCCAATCGCCGTCGCGAATGCCGCGGTTCTCGGCATCGAAGGGGTGGATCTCCAGCCGGTCCTCTTCGTGCCAGACGACATTCTCGGTGCGCCGCGTCTGGGCGCCGACATTGTATTGCGACAGGATCCGTCCCGTGGTGAGGAGCAGCGGGAAGCGCGGCCCCGTCTTCTCGTCCGTCGCCACGTAAGCCGTGCGGATGAACTTGCCCTTGCCGCGCACGAAGCCGCCCACGTGCATGATCGGGGTGCCCGTGGGGGCCTTCTCGTTGCACGGCCACTGGACGGAGCCCTCGCGGTCGAGGAGCTCGTAGGTGACGCCGGAAAAGCTCGGCGTCGTGGAAGCGATCTCGGCCATGATCTCGGCGGGGTGCCGGTAGTTCCAGTCGAGCCCCATCGCCCGGGCCATTTCCTGCGTCACCTCCCAGTCGGCATAGCCGTTCTTCGGCTCCATCACCTTGCGCACGCGGTTAATGCGGCGCTCGGCATTGGTGAAGGTGCCGTCCTTTTCCAGGAAGGAGGAACCGGGCAGGAAAACGTGGGCGTAGTTCGCCGTCTCGTTCAGGAAGAGATCGTGCACGACCACGCATTCCATGGCGGCGAGGCCGGCCGCCACGTGGCGCGTGTTGGGGTCGGACTGCAGGATGTCCTCGCCCTGGATGTAGATGCCCTTGAAGGAGCCGTCGACGGCGGCATCGAGCATGTTGGTGATGCGCAAACCCGGTTCATTGTCGAGCTTCACGCCCCACAGCTTTTCGTAGATCGCCCGCGTGGCGTCGTCGGAAATGTGGCGGTAGCCCGGCAGTTCGTGCGGAAAGGAGCCCATGTCGCAGGAGCCCTGGACATTGTTCTGTCCCCTGAGCGGATTCACGCCGACGCCGGGCCGGCCGATATTGCCGGTGGCCTCGGCCAGGTTGGCAATCGCCATCACGGTGGTCGAGCCCTGGCTGTGCTCGGTCACGCCGAGACCGTAATAGATCGCCGCGTTGCCGCCGGTCGCGTAGAGCCGCGCGGCACCGCGGATGAAGTCGGCGGGAACACCGGAAATCTCCTCCACCGCTTCGGGGCTGTTCTCGGGCTGCAGGACGAAGGACGCCCAGTCCTGGAACTCGTCCCAATCGCAGCGCTCGCGGATGAAGGCTTCGTCCACCAGGCCTTCCGAGACGATCACATGGGCGAGCGCCGTCAGTACCGCCACGTTCGTCCCCGGCTTCAACGGCAGCTGATAGTCGGCTTCCACATGCGGCGTGCGCACGAGATCGATGCGGCGTGGATCGAGGACGATGAGCCTGGCGCCCTCGCGCAACCGCTTCTTCAGGCGCGAGCCGAAAACGGGATGGCCGTCCGTCGGGTTGGCACCGATCACCATCACCACGTCGGCATGTTCGACCGAATCGAAGTCCTGCGTGCCGGCGGAGGTGCCGAAGGTCGTCTTCAACCCGTAGCCCGTGGGCGAGTGGCAGACGCGGGCGCAGGTGTCGACATTGTTGTTGCCGAAGCCCTGACGGATAAGCTTCTGGACGAGGTAGGTCTCCTCGTTGGTGCAGCGCGAGGAGGTGACGCCGCCAACCGAGTCCTTGCCGTACTGGTACTGCAGGCGGCGGAACTCCCTGGCCACATGGGCGTAGGCCTCCTCCCACGACACTTCGCGCCAGGGATCGGTGATCTTCTCGCGGATCATGGGATTGAGGATGCGGTCCTCGTGGGTGGCGTAGCCGTAGGCGAAGCGGCCTTTCACGCAGGAGTGGCCGCGATTGGCCTTGCCGCCCTTGTAGGGCAGCATGCGGACGACTTCCTCGCCCTTCATTTCCGCCTTGAAGGAGCAGCCGACGCCGCAATAGGCGCAGGTGGTGACCACGGAACGGTCGGGCATACCCTTTTCGATGACCGATTTCTCGCGCAGCGCCCCGGTCGGACAGGCCTGCACGCAGGCGCCGCAGGACACGCACTCCGATTCGAGGAAGGGCTCGCTCATGCCGGCGGCGATGCGGCTTTCGAAGCCGCGGCCCTCGACCGTCAGCGCGAAGGTGCCCTGTTGCTCCTCGCAGGCGCGCACGCACAGCGAGCAGACGATGCACTGCGAGGCGTCATAGGCGAAATAGGGGTTGGAGACGTCCTGCTCCTGGAAGAGCGGATTGGCTTCGCCATCGCGGGCCGGCCATACGTGGTTTTCGCCTTCGCCGTAGCGCAGCTCGGTCAGGCCCACCTTCCGCGACATCCGGGTCATCTCGCAATCGCCCGCCGCACAGGCCGGGCAGTCCTCCGGATGGTCGGACATGTAAAGCTCCATCACGCCGCGGCGGATGGACTGCAGGCGATCGGTACCCGTGGAAACCTTGAGGCCGTCAGCCACCGGCGTGGTGCAGGAGGCCGGCGTACCGCCGCGACCCTCGATCTCGACGAGGCAAAGCCGGCACGAGCCGAAGGCCTTGACCATGTCGTTGGCGCACAATTTCGGAATCTCGATCCCGGCCTCACGCGCCGCACGCATGATGGATGTGCCCTCTGGAACCGTCACCTCCTTGCCGTCAATGGCCAGGGTGACTGTCTAGTCGGATTTCGAGGCCGGCGTTCCGTAGTCGATTTCTTCTACGAATGACATTCTGTTCCTCCTACTCTGCCGCCTCGCGGACGGGCGTGGGGCGGAAATCTTCGGGGAAATGAGTCAGCGCGCTGATGACGGGATAGGGGGCGAAACCGCCCAAGGCACACAGTGAACCGAATTTCATGGTGTTGCAGAGGTCCGTAACGATCTCCAGTTGCCGCTCCGGCTTGACATTGTTCCTCAGCCGGTCGAGCACCTCCATTCCGCGCGTCGAGCCAATGCGGCAGGGGGTACACTTGCCGCAGGATTCCACGGCGCAGAACTCCATGGCGAAGCGCGCCTGTTTCAGCATGTCGACCGTGTCGTCGAAGACGACGATGCCGGCGTGCCCGATCAGCCCGTCCTTTGCTGCAAAGGCCTCGTAATCGAAGGGCGTATCGAAGAGCGCACGGGGGAAATAAGGCGCAAGCGGCCCGCCGACCTGCACCGCCCGCACTGGACGCCCGGTGGCCGTGCCGCCGCCGATGTCGTCGACGATCTCGCCGAGTGTCAGGCCGAAGGCGGTCTCGAAAAGTCCGCCGTGCTTCACGTTGCCGGCGATCTGGATGGGGATGGTGCCGCGCGAGCGGCCCATGCCGAAATCGCGGTAGAAGGGGCCGCCCTTGTCGAGAATGATGGGCGTGGAGGCCAGCGAGATGACGTTGTTGATGACGGTCGGCTTGCCGAACAGCCCCTCATGGGCGGGAAGCGGCGGCTTGGCGCGGACCATCCCGCGCTTGCCCTCGAGGCTGTCGAGAAGGGCGGTCTCCTCGCCACAGACATAGGCACCGGCGCCGACCCGCACCTCCATGTCGAAGGCATATTGCGAGCCGAGCACGCTCGGTCCCAGCACACCGGACTGTCGGGCGACGGAGATCGCCTCGTTTAGGATCTGGTGGGCATGGGGATATTCGGAGCGCAGATAGATATAGCCCCTGGTGGCGCCGGTGGCGATGCCGGCGATCGTCATGCCTTCGATCAGCACGAAGGGATCGCCTTCCATGATCATGCGGTCGGCGAAGGTTCCCGAATCGCCTTCATCGGCGTTGCAGACGATGTATTTCTGGTCGGCGGGCGTGTCGTGCACCGTCTTCCACTTGATCCCGGTGGGGAAACCCGCGCCGCCGCGCCCGCGCAGGCCGGACTCGGTGACCTCCTCGACGATCTCGAGCGGCGTCATGGCGAGCGCGTTGCGCAGTCCTCTCAGACCGCCATGGGCCTCGTAATCGGCAAGGGAAACGGGATCGATGATGCCGCAGCGCGCGAAAGTGAGCCGCGTCTGGCGCTTGAGATAGGGGATTTCCTCCGGCTTGCCGAGGGAAAGCGGATGCGCGCCGCCCTTCAGGAAACCGGCATCGAACAGCGCGGCGACGTCCGACGGGGCGACGGGGCCGTAGGCCACACGGCCGTCATCCGTCTCCACCTCGACCATCGGCTCGAGCCAGTAGAGCCCGCGCGAGCCGGTGCGCACGATGCAGGCGTCGAGCCCGCGGGCTTCCAGCTCCTTCTCGAGCGCCCGGACGACCTTTTCCGCGCCCAGCGCCAAGGCGCCGGAATCGCGGGGAATGTAGACGATCGGCCTCATGCCCGGACCTCCACGGCGATTGCTGCCGCCTTCTCCTCGTCCAGCCGGCCGATCACCTCGCCGTCGAGCATGGCCGAGGGCGCGCAGGCACACAGTCCGAGGCAATAGACGGGCTCCAGCGTCACCGAGCGGTCACTGGCCGTTTCGCCGAATTCCACGCCCAAGAGCCTTTGCAGCTTCTCGGCCGCGGCATCGCCGCCCATGGCCTGGCAGGCCTCCGCCCGGCATACCTTCAGCACATGGCGGCCCGGCGGATTTTCGCGATAGTCATGATAGAAGGAGACAACGCCGTAGACTTCCGCGCGCGTCAGATTCAGCTCTTCGGCTATGATGGGCAACACCTGGCGCGGCACGTAGCCGAGCTCGCGCAGAATGCCGTTCAGGATGGGCAGGAGCGGGCCTTCCTCATTCCTCCACCGATCGATGATGGGCATCACGATGGAGACGATCTCGGTACCTTGCCGCATGGTGCAGCGTCCTCCCTAACGACTTTCGCCGCAAGGAGACACGATCCGGGCGCTGCCGATCAATATTGCATTCTCGTGGAACGATAGAAGATCTCTATCGATACTTTTCGAGATCCTTCGCCAAAAGGCGCGCGTGGTAAAGCAGCGCCGAAACCATAGGCGTGTGCGGCTCCCGCTCGACGGCCACCACGCCGACCAGGTGGCTGGCGTCAGGCTCGACGATGGGGATGGCGCGGATCGGCTCGGAGAAGCCCAGGACCTGGGCCAGGTTGAGGGGCATGATGGATGCCCATTTGCCGGTGCGGATGTGCGAGAACAGGAGGATCATCGAGTTCGATTCCAGCGTCGGGCGAACCTCGGCGCCAGCTTCCGCGAGATGCTGGTTGATGATGCGGCGGTTCTGCATGTCAGGCGTCAGCAGGCACAGAGGCAGTTCCGCGACCTCCACCCAGGTGACGGTCTCGCGGTCGGAGAAGCGGTTGCCGGCGGCGGTGATGAGTTGATAGTGCTCCGAATAGAGCGGTACGGAGACGACACGGCCGAGCGGCTCGTTGTCGAGATAGGTGATGCCGATATCGATATCGAAATTCTCCAGCAGCGACAGGACGTCCAGCGAGGTGCGCGAGGTGATGGAGAAGGTCACCTCCGGATGTTTTTCGCGGAACGGCGTGGTCAGCCGCGGCACCATGGCGAGCGCGGTGGGAATGGCGGCGATCTTCACATGGCCGGAAAGGCCGCGCCGGGTTGTGCGCATTTCCTCGCGCATGGTGCGCGTGTCGCCGAGGATGCGGCGGGCCCATTCGAGCACCCGCTGGCCCTCGGGCGTAAGGCCCTGAAAGCGCGAGCCGCGCTGCACAAGCATGACGCCGAGCTGGTCCTCGAGTTGCTTGATGGCGGCCGAAAGGGTCGGCTGGGTGATGCCCAGATCCTCCGCCGCCCGGCCGAAATGCCGCTCCTTCGCCAGCGTGATGAAGAATTCCAGCTTGTCGATCATGATGCTTGCGCGCCTCCCGCGTGGGCGTAGCTTTTCTCAATGTCGCCCGGCAAGCAAGTTTGGCGGCGCACGGCAGGAGGGCTGCACTTGGTTCTGAAGCATGACTGCATTATGTCAGGACGCGAGGATCAGGGACGAGGACCACCATGAGCGTCACCCGCGAAGCCGTCATCGATAAGCTGAGCACCGTCCGGGGACCGGATTTCAAGAGCGATATCGTCTCGCTCGGTCTCGTTTCCGAGATATTCATTGCCGACGACAAGGTATTCTTCTCGATCACCGTGCCGGCCGAACGCGCCGAGGAACTGGAGCCCCTGCGCGAGGCGGCGGAACAGGCGGTGAAATCGATTCCCGACGTCAAGGGCGCCGTGGTGGCGCTGACAGCCGAACGGGAAGGCGGCGGGATGGCCGATGCGCCGCCACAGCGGCCGGCACCGCG
>NZ_JBHSUM010000193.1:0-7090 GCF_042660605.1 Nitratireductor sp. GCM10026969 | reverse complement strand
CGACAGGCTGCGCGCGGCGACGGCCGCCTCTATGGCCGTGGCGGGGATGCCCAGCGTCTGTGCCTCGATGGCCGACCAGCGACCCGTACCCTTCTGCCCGGCGCGGTCGAGGATCACGTCCACCATCGGCCGGCCGGTGGCCGGATCCTGCGCGGCAAGCACCGCCGCCGTGATCTCGATCAGATAGGAGTTGAGCCGGCCCTCGTTCCACCCGGCGAAGACCGGCGCGATTTCGCCTGCCGGGAGCCCGTGCGCATCGCGCAGGATGCCGTAGATCTCGGCAATCATCTGCATGTCGGCATATTCGATGCCGTTGTGGATGGTCTTGACGAAGTGCCCTGCGCCGTCGGGCCCGAGCCAGGCCTGGCAGGCCTCGCCCTCGTGACGGGCGGCGATCGCCTCGAAGATGGGCTCGATGCGGCGGTAGGCCGACGCACTGCCGCCGACCATGATCGACGGCCCGTGGCGCGCGCCCTCCTCGCCGCCCGAGACCCCCACGCCGAGAAACTGCGGCCCACCTTCGGCGAGCGCGGCCATGCGCCGCCGGGTATCGCGGAAATTGGCGTTGCCGGCATCGATGATGATGTCTTCGCGGGCAAGCAGCAGCCGCAGCGCGGCAATCTGCTGGTCCACCGCCTCTCCCGCCTGCACCATCAGGATGATCGGCCGAGGCCGGGCGATGGCCTTGGTCAGGGCCTCCATCGTCTCGCACGGCACGATGTTTTCCGCCAGCGCGCCCGCCTCGCGCATGAAGGTGTCGATGCGGGCCGTGGTGCGGTTGTGGACGGCAACGCGAAAGCCCTTTTCCGCGATATTGAGCGCCAGGTTTGCGCCCATCACCCCGAGGCCGATCAGGCCGATGTCAGCTTCTTTCATGCTTGTATCCGTTTCGTGTGTGCCCCGAGGGCTTCTTATCGTCTGGTTTTCGCCTCAGCGCCGGCGCCGCTTCCTGCCGTAGAGCTCCAGCCTGTGATGCACGATGTCATAGCCGAGCGAGCGGGCGATTTCATCCTGCAGCGCCTCGATCTTGCGTGAGTGGAACTCGATCACGTCGCCGGTATCGATATCGATGAGGTGGTCGTGGTGACCGCCGCCGGCCTGCTCGAAGCGGGCGCGCCCCCCTTCGAAAGCATGGCGATGGATGGCGCCCATCTCCTCGAGCAGCTTCATCGTGCGGTATACGGTGGAAAGCGAGATGCTGGGGTCGATCTCCGAAGCGCGACTGAAGATCTCCATCGCGTCGGGATGATCCTCCGTCTCGGAAAGAATGCGCAGGATCACCTGCCGCGGCCGGGTGATTCGCACCCCCTCCCGGCGCAGCATGGTCTCGTAGTCCTGCGTGTCTCCGACGTTCTCGCTCATGGCGGCGACTATGCTTCAGAACGGGCGGCGTTGCAAAGCCCACCCGGCATCGGGTCGACGTGGTATTCACCCTGCCGACAAGGACTCGACGAGGTGTTGCGCCGGGGCGTCTGCGCCGCCATATCCGAGGAGGTCGGGAAAAGCAGCCGGCGGTACCGAACCTGTTGACAGGAAGGCAGGATAGGCGGACCTTCCAGTTCGCCGAGGACCCAAGCCTGCCGAAAGGAAACCATGAGACCCGTCTTCGTTCAGTTGCGTTGCCAGCCAGGCAAGACCTACGAGGTGGCCGACGAGCTTTACAAACGTGAGATCGCGTCGGAGCTCTACTCCACCAGCGGCGAATACGATCTCCTGCTCAAGGTCTATATCGAGGACGGCGTGGACATCGGCAAGTTCATCAACGACAACATCGCCGACGCGCCGGGCATCGTCCGTTCCCTCACCACGCTGACGTTCAAGGCGTTCTGACAAGGGCTGCAACGGACTTGGCGCAACATCCCACATACTGTACCACGCGCCTCGTATGGCGCGCTGAGGAGGCATGGCGGTGAAACGTTCGAGGGTCAACAACATCCTGCGCGAAGGCGCGGACTTCATCCGCTCTTTCGGCTACGTGCTGCCCCCCTTCGCCGACTGGACGCCGGCCGACATGAAGACGCGGCGCTCAAAAATCGGCGGCATCGTCCATGCCAGACTCGGATGGGACATCACCGACTACGGCGCCGGCGACTTCGACAAGCGCGGGCTGTTCCTCTTCACCACGCGCAACGGCGACGCGGCGGCGCTGAAGGAAGGGCGCGGCATGCTTTACGCGGAAAAGATCATGATCTCGCGCCGTGACCAGATCTCGCCCATGCACCGCCACGTGGTCAAAGCCGAGGATATCATCAATCGCGGCGGCGGCACGCTTTGCATCGAGCTCTACGCCTCGGCGCCCGACGGTGCGGTCGACCGCAGGGCCCCGGTCACGGTGCCCACCGACGGGGTGATGCAGAGGCTGGAGGCGGGCGGAGTTCTGCGCCTCGGCCCCGGCGAGAGCGTAACGCTCATGCCCGGCATTTGGCACGAGTTCTGGGCCGAGGGGTCCGATGTGCTCATCGGTGAGGTATCGACCGTCAACGACGACCTGACGGACAACATCTTCGCCGAACCCATCGACCGCTTCTCGACGATCGAGGAAGACGAAGAGCCTTACCGCCTGCTCGTCTCCGACTATCCGGCATGGCTCGGCGTGTGAAGGAAGCCCGGATGGAACACGATCACCTTGCGGGTCTTCTTCTAGAGCAAGCCGGCGATGCGCAGCGTTTCATCGTGGCCATTGCCGGCCCGCCTGGCTCGGGCAAATCCACCCTGGCCGCGTCTGCCGCCGAAACGCTTCGACGGCACGGCGAATCGGTCGCCATCGTGCCAATGGACGGCTTCCACTACGACGACGCCGTCCTGCGCGACCGTGGCCTTGCGGACCGCAAGGGTGCGCCGGAAACGTTCGACTTCGCCGGCTTCCGCACCTTGCTGCAACGTATCCGCATGTGCGAAGCCGGGGTGGCGATCCCGGTGTTCGACCGCACCATGGAGCTTTCGCGCGCCGCAGCGGCCGTGGTGGAAGCGCAGACGCGCCTGATCCTGGTGGAAGGCAACTATCTGCTGCTCGACGAGGAGCCTTGGAGAGAATTGGAAGCGTTGTTCGACCTGACGGTCTATCTCGACGTACCCCGCGCGGAACTGGAACGCCGGCTGCTTGCGCGGTGGCACGGCCACGGGCGCGAAGCCGCGGCCGCAAGGCACTGGGTCGAGACCAACGATCTGCCCAATGCGGACCGGGTGATGCGCACCCGTCGCGAGGCTGACATAGTCCTGTGATGGGCAGGAAACGCATACTGGCGGAACCATGCAACCCTGTTCGCGGTTGCGAGGCGTTCGCACAATGACCAGTAAAGGAGAACAGGATGAATGCTTCGCAGATGATCTGCCCCTCAGCTCCGGCGGGCGCGATGGAGAAGCTGCTGCCCCTCGTGGTGGCGCTCATGTTTCTGCTCGCGCCGCTTGCCAATCTGCCGCTGCTTGCCCAGGGCCTCGAAAGCGAAGAGGCCATCGACGCGATTGTCGGCTCCGACGTGAAGACCGAGGAGGTATCCCGCGAGGAGCAGATCGACCGTGTCGTGGCGGCCATCGAGAACACGCGCCAGAGTGCAGAGGCCGTGCGCAAGGCATTCAGCCTCGACACGCTTGAGATCGTCCTCCTGCCGAGGGCCAAGGAAGACGGCGCCATCGAAGAGACTGCCTCCGAACACGAGGAGGATATTGAGCTCTTGCGCCAATCCATCGAAGGCAGCGCGATGTTCTACCATGCCATCGATTCGCGCGGGATCATGCTGCGCGACATCGTCGCCGTGGAATTCGGCGAAGACAACGTCGTCACGATATTCGTCGACGAGCCCGCCCGGTAACTGCGCTTTCCAGCTTCCGTTCAGCGCGCGGCGCTAGAGCAGGGTGCGCTCACATTCGTTCGCTTGTCTGCTCTATCTGCTTGTTTTTGCTGCATTTGTGCCACGCCAAGTGATTCCACTTGGCTGCAAAATGCTTTAAGATCCCAGCCGCCGGATGCCGACGGGGCGGCCGTAGAGCGGTTCGATGCGGCGTACCGCTTCGGCGAGCAGCTCCCGCGAGACCGTCATCGTGAACCCGTTGGCGTGGATGACCTGCTCGCTGTCGAGCATGATCGCCACGTGTCCGCGCCAAAAGACCAGATCGCCGCGTCCGAGAGGCGCGCCTTCGCGCACCGGCACGCCCAGCCCCTCGGCCTGCATGTCCGTGTCCCGCGGGACCTCGCGGCCCGCCATGAAGAGGGCGATCTGGACAAGACCGGAGCAGTCGATGCCGAAGCCGCTCGCCCCACCCCATAGATAGGGGGTATGCAGGAACTCTTCCGCGACCGAAACGAAATCGACGGTGGGCCGGCCTCGGGGGCGGAGGTGTCGGGCGATCATCGCCCCGCCCGAGGCAAGCAGGGCATAGCGCGTGCCCCGCTCTTCCGTCTCGCCGGTGACGGCGAGCCGCGCGCCCATGCTGTGGGTGGTGAGAGGCGGGCTCTGCAGTTCCGCCGTCGGATAGACGAAGCTGCGCTGGACGCACACGACATGGGTCGGTTCGGGCATGCCGGGCGCGATCGCCTCCGTCCGGACGTAACCGACATAGCCGTCGCGATCCGCCTGGGTCCAGGCCCAGCCGTCCCGCTCCTCGAAAACGAGAACGGTGTCGCCGCAAAGGAACTGCGTATCCACGCCGCTTGCTGCATCCGGAACGGAATGCACATCCGCCACCGGCAGCGAAACCGCCGCCGGCGTGCCGGATACGAAGCGGGCGGCCTCCACCTGTCCTTTCAGCCTCGCATCGGCAAGATCCGGACGGAAAGCGTTGAGGCGGCGATCAAGCGTGCTCATAACGACAGGTCTCCGGCCTTTTCCACCACTACGTCCCCGAAGCGCTCCACGAAAAGAGCGCCTTCCACCGTACGGCGGATCAGCACGTTGCGCCGGTCGCGCGCGTCACGGTGGCGGCTGACGAGCTTGAGCGATCCCATCGTGTCGAGGGCGCGGGTAATGACGGGCTTCGTCACTTTCAGCTTCTCCGCCAGGCCGCGCACGGTGTGCGGCGGTGGATCGAGATAGATGGTCAGCAGGATGGCCAATTGCCGCTCCGTCAGGTCCGGCATGCCGGCACCGACCTCGGCCAGACAAACCTGCTGCCACAATCTGAGCGCCTGGCTCGGGCGCAAGACGACCGGCATCGGCACCACCCGTGATCGTTTCGGGCCCGTATCATTGCCGGGTTCCGCGCTTTTTGCAACGGCTACGCAAATCGCCGGCGCAAGACGGTCTCGATGGCGCGAATGCCCTGCGCCTCGCCGCCTATCGGACAGGCGGGCTTCTCGGCGGGGTTCCAGCCATAGATGTCGAAATGCGCCCAGCCGCCCGCCTTCTCCACGAAACGCTCCAGGAAGAGCGCGGCGGTGATGGAGCCGGCAAAGCTGTCGGCGGTGACGTTGTTGATGTCGGCCACCTTGGAGCGCAGCTTCTCCGCGTAGGCCTGCCACAGCGGCATACGCCAGAGCGGATCGGCCGCCGTCTCCGCCGCTTCGGCAAGGGCGGCGGCGAGCGCCTCGTCCCGCGTGTAGAAGGGCGGCAGGTCCGGCCCGAGCGCCACGCGCGCCGCACCCGTCAAGGTGGCCATATCGATCATCAGCTCCGGTGCTTCCTCGTCGGCGAGCGCCATGGCGTCGGCCAGCACCAGCCGCCCCTCGGCATCCGTGTTGCCGATTTCCACGGTGATGCCCTTGCGGCTCTTGAGAATGTCGCCCGGACGGAAGGCGTTGCCGGCGATGGCGTTCTCCACGGCCGGGACCAGGACCCGCAGGCGCACGGGCAACCCTGCCGCCATCACGATTGCGGCAAGGCCCAGCACACTGGCGGCCCCGCCCATATCCTTCTTCATCAAAAGCATGCCGCTCGCCGGCTTGATGTCGAGCCCGCCCGTGTCGAAGCACACGCCCTTGCCCACCAGCGTCACCCTCGGTGCGTCCTGTGCGCCCCAACGCAGGTCGATCAGGCGCGGCGCCTCGGCACCCGCCCTGCCGACGGCATGGATCATCGGCAGGTTCTCGGCAAGCAGCGCCTCACCCGCCGTGACGCGGACCTCTGCACCGTGGGCCTTCGCCAGCGTGCGCACGGCCTCCTCCAGGGCCTCCGGTCCCATGTCGTTGGCGGGCGTGTTGATGAGATCGCGGGCGAGAAAGACGCCTTCGGCGATCCGGTCGGTCGCCGCGTGGTCGGCGCCCTCGGGCGCGGCAAAGTGCAATTCGGGCGTCGGCTTTGCACCGTAGCGGGTAAAGGCGTAGGCCCCCAGCTTGAGGGCGATCGCCGCCAACCTGGGATCGCGCGGCGGTGTCGCGAGATGCCAGCTCCCCTGCGGCAGGACGCGGGCGAGCTTGCCGAGCGCCAGCGGCGCCGGTGCCCTGCCGATGCCGAAAAAGGCCCCGGCGAGTGCGCCGTTTGTGCCGGGGATGGAAAGGAAGTGCCCCTCCCCGCCTTCGAACCCATTCGCACGCGCCCAGGCGCAGGCTGTCGCGTCCGCGCCGGTCTCTTCCAGATCAGGGCCGGCGGCAAGATAGACGGGCAGCGACGTGGTGTCCCGGCGGGCGGTTAGCGTAAGCGGCATGACGGCTTTCCTGAAAATCGAACGGTTTAACGCTCCATTAGGGTTAACAGAATACTTCTCGGCCAGGGAAGGCCAAAGAGGCAGGCCAGCCTAGCGGGCAGAGGGGGTGCGCATGTTCAGCCGAGACTCAATCCGAACGACGCCGCGCAGAAGCAGCAGGATCGCCATCTCCGCGGTTCTGGCCCTGGCCACCGTCGCCGCGGCGGGCTGCGCCAGCAGCGGCCGCAAGGTGGACGGCGTGACCACCGGATCGGTGGAGCGGAGCGGCACCCTTGCGCGGATGTCGAGCGACGAGCTGGCCGGCGCGGCCGTAAGTCTCGGCGAGGCCTACAGCCGCGATCCGAAGGACAAGTCGGTGGCGCTGCGCTATGCGAGCATCCTTCAAATGAGCGGGCGCACGGACCAGTCGCTCGCCGTCATGCGCAAGCTGGCGATCGAGCATCCCCAGGACCGCGAGGTGCTGGCCGCCTACGGCAAGGCGCTGGCGGCGGCCGGCGAACTGGAGCCGGCGCTC
>NZ_JBHSUM010000192.1:0-7109 GCF_042660605.1 Nitratireductor sp. GCM10026969 | reverse complement strand
GCAGCGTCATGCGTCGCGCGCGGGCGTTCTCGACGATGCGCATCGGCAGCTCGCGGCCGGCCACCCGGTGGGTTCGCTCTACGGGCGGCGCGCTCGTTCTCAGGCGGGCGGTCTTGAGGAAGCTGGACGGCATCGATGCAGCATAGATGATTCGCGCGTCCGCATGCGCCTGAAATCGCGCGTCCGGAACGGGAAACGGCGCCCGCAAGGGGGCGCCGCATGTGGCAGGAGGCGATCGGGAGATCTGAGAGTGCGCGTTCTCAGCCTTCGCTGGTGGGCGCCTCCGGACCGCGTCCGGCCTTGCGCTCGTTCATGAAGCGGTCGAACTCCTCGCGGTCGCGCGCACGGCGCAGTTCGCGCACATACTCATCGAACTCCTCGCGCATGGCCTCGAGCTTGCGGCGCTCTTCGGCCAGGCGCTCCAGCTCCTTCTCGCGCCAGTCGTCGAAGGCCACATTGCCCGTGCGCACTTGGGTGCGGGCGGCCCTGCGGCAGTTGGAGAACATGCCGTCGGTCGCGCGGTTCACCTCGTGCTTGAAGTCGCCGAGCCTGTCGCCCCACAGGATGTAGGCGAGCATGGCAAGGCCGAGCGGCCAGAAGAGCCAGAAACCGATCACCATCAGGGCGATCGTCGCCGGCGTCCAGGCCGGGCGGATCAGTGCAGAATTGGTCATCGTCACCAGGTCCTCATCGTTGGAACAGGGGCTGCGGCCGCATTGAGCGACATGGGGAGTACTTGATGCCGATTCAAGATTTGCCGCGCCAAAAGATGCGCCGGAACACCGCTCCTCAGCCCGCCCGCTCCGCAAGTGTCGCGGCCACCCGCAGCATCAGCCCGATGTCCTGCGGGCGCGACAGGCGATGGTCGCCGTCGCGGATGAGCGACAGGGTGACGTCGTCGGCCGGCAGGTGCTCCACCAGCCGCATGGCGTGGCTGTAGGGCACGTCCGGATCGGCCATACCCTGCAGGATGTGGACCGGGCAGTGCGTGTCGATGATGCCTTCGAGGACCCGGTTCTCGCGCCCGTCTTCGAGCAGCGCCCTTGTATAGACCGTCGGCTCCGGCGAATATTCCGACGGCTCCTCGATATAGCCTTGGGACTGAAGCACCTTGCGCTGCTCGGCGCTGAGCCCCGGCTCCACAAGGTCGGTGGTGAAGTCGGGTGCCGGCGCCAGAAGGAGAAGCCCGCCCACGCGTGCCCCCTCGCCGGCCTTCTGCAGTTCCTGGATCATGCGCAGGGCGATCCACGCGCCCATGGAAGAGCCGACGAGCACCTGCTTGCCTTCGGTGAAGCGGCGGAAGACGGCAAGGCTTTCAGCCAGCCAGCGGGAGATGGTGCCGTCTTTGAAGGCGCCGCCTGACTCCCCGTGGCCGGAATAGTCGTGCCGCGTCACCGCAATGCCGTTGTCGCGCCCCCATGCGTCCAGCGCCTCGGCCTTGGTGCCGCGCATGTCGGAGAGATAGCCGCCCAGCCACATCACTCCCGGTGTGCGCCCTTGTCTCCGGCGCACGGCGATCTTAGTTCCGTCGACATCGAAGTGGATCGGCTCGCTGTGGCTCATCGCTTTCTCCTGCAGGCGGCCGTGTTGTGTCATCCGGTTCGCCGCCGCGAAAGGGGGGCGCTTGCGCTTCCGGCGTGATTCTTTTGCGCGATTGTGTTATTGACAGCAAGCCTGCAAACCGCACATAGCCGACGGCTCGCCGATGCGGGCATGATCCGTTCCGTCAACGACTTGAGGAGACAACGACCATTCGCAGACCGTTCAAAGCGCCGCCTCCGGTAAAGGAAGGCCCCCGCGCCAATCGCGAGATCCGGGTTCCCCGGGTGCAGCTCATCGACGACGAGGGAAACAACCGAGGCATCGTGGCAACCGACGAGGCCCTGCGCACGGCGGAAGATGCCGGGCTGGACCTTGTCGAGGTTTCGCCCAATGCCGACCCGCCCGTCTGCAAGATCACCGATCTCGGCAAGCTGAAATACCAGAGCCAAAAGAAGGCCGCGGAGGCCCGCAAGAAGCAGAAGACCGTCGAGATCAAGGAAATCAAGATGCGGCCCAACATCGACACTCATGATTATGAGACGAAGATGAAGGCCGTGCGTCGGTTTTTCGAGGAAGGCGACAAGGTGAAGCTGACCTTGCGCTTCCGTGGCCGCGAAATGGCGCACCTCGAGCTTGGCATGCAGCTTCTCAACCGCGTGCGCGAGGAGGTCGAGCCGATCGCCAAGGTCGAGGCCGAGCCGAAGCTGGAAGGCCGGCAGATGATGATGGTCCTGGCGCCGCGTTAGAACATGGAAAGCGAAGGCGTTCGTCCCCTGCCGACCCGTTCGCTGGACCGGTTCCAGCGAACGCGGCGGTTGGCCATTCTGCTGATGCTGATCGCCGCGGGCGCCTTCCTGCTTTTCTGCAGCGCGCCGCCGCCCGGTGGCGCCTTGCATGAAACGGTGGAGATCACGGGCCTGATGCTGATCGCCATCGCGATCCTCGGGCGGCTCTGGTGCACGCTTTATATCGGCGGCCGAAAGAACACGGAGATCGTTGCGCGTGGTCCCTATTCGCTGACGCGCAACCCCCTTTATGTTTTTTCGGCGATCGGTGCCGCCGGCGTGGGTGCGCAGACGGGCAGTGTCACTGTCGCCCTCCTTTTCGGGATGGTGACAACCCTGGCATTCCTTGTCGTGATCCAGCGCGAGGAAGGGTTTTTGGAGGCGACCTTCGGGTCGGCCTATGATGCCTATCGCGCCCGGGTGCCGCGCTTCGTGCCGCGGTTTTCCGGCTACGAGGGCGCCGGGCTCGTTACGGTGGACCCGTCGCGGCTCTACGCGACGCTCTTCGACGGGCTGGTTTTTCTCGCTGCCATTCCCGTCTTTGAGGGAATCGAGTGGCTTCAGGAAAGCGGCGCTTTACCGGTCTTGGTGCGGCTCGTCTAAAGACGGTTGCGCTTTTTGAGCGCCGTCGCTATAAGGCCGCGTTTCATGAACCGTCCGGCAGGGCATGCCGTGGCGGTTCGTAATGCTTCGGGCATTCGCCCGGAAAAGAACAAGCGCCCCTGGCGCACATACGGAGAAGCAAAATGCCCAAGATGAAGACCAAGTCCGCTGTCAAGAAGCGGTTCAAGGTGACCGCCACCGGCAAGGTGAAGGTGCAGGCCGCCGGCAAGCGCCACGGCATGATCAAGCGTTCCAACAAGTTCATTCGCAAAGCGCGGGGCACGATGGTGCTTTCCGATCCCGATACGAAGATCGTGAAGCAGTTCATGCCCTACAGCCGCTGAGACGGACCCGGAACAGTTTAAGGAGATCATGCCATGGCACGTGTGAAGAGGGGCGTTGCCGCCCACGCCAAGCACAAGAAGGTCCTGAAGTCCGCAAAGGGTTTCTATGGCCGTCGCAAGAACACGATCCGCATCGCCAAGCAGGCGGTCGAGAAGTCGCTGCAATATGCCTATCGCGACCGCAAGAACCGCAAGCGCAATTTCCGGGCGCTGTGGATCCAGCGCATCAACGCCGCCGCGCGTGAGCACGGGCTGACCTACGGTCGCCTCATCGACGGGCTCAACAAGGCGGGCATCGAGATCGACCGCAAGGTGCTGGCCGACATGGCCGTGCACGAGCCGCAGGCATTCGCAGCGGTGGTGGGTCAGGCCAAGACGGCGCTCGAGTATCTCAAGAACACCACGCCTAATGCTTTTGAGAGCGCTGTCGGCTAGCCAGCGCTCCCGAAGCAGGAAGAGAATTTTTCGGGAACCCGCGCTGGCAGGGCTGGCGCGGGTTTTTTCGTGGTCGAAACGGACGTAAAGGCAGGACGATGCAGGACGGAGGCAACGTGGATACGGGCAGTGCCGAGACGGCCGGACCCGGCAAGGGAAGCACGATGAACGATCTGGATCAGCTCGAGAAGACGATACGGGAGGAGATCGCGGTCGCGCGCGACGAGCAGGCGCTCGAGGCCGTGCGCGTCGGCGCCCTGGGCAAGAAGGGCACTATCTCGGAGAAGCTGAAGACGCTGGGCGCGATGTCGCCGGAAGAACGTCAGGTCATGGGGCCGGCGATCAACGGCCTGAAGAACCGCGTTGCGGACGCGCTTGCCGTCCGCCGGGCGGAACTGCGCGAAGCCGCCCTTGCAGCAAAGCTGGAGCGGGAGAAGGTGGACGTGACCCTCCCCGTTCCCCGTCCACCGGCCGAGCGCGGCCGCATCCACCCCATCACCCAGGTCATCGACGAGATCACCGCCATTTTCGGCGATCTCGGCTTCGCGATCGCCGAGGGGCCGGACATCGAGACGGACTATTACAACTTCACCGCGCTCAACTTTCCCGAGGGTCATCCCGCCCGCGAGATGCACGACACGTTCTTCTTCGCGCCGGACGGGAAGGGCGAGCGCAAGCTTCTGCGCACGCACACCTCGCCCGTGCAGATCCGCACCATGGAAGCGCAAAAGCCGCCGATCCGCATCGTCATCCCCGGCAAGACCTACCGGGCGGATTCGGACGCCACCCACACGCCCATGTTCCACCAGCTCGAAGGGCTGGTGATCGACCGGACGGCCAACGTCGCCAACATGAAGTGGGTGCTGACCGAGTTCTGCAAGGCCTATTTCGAGGTGCCGCAGCTCAACATGCGCTTCCGGCCGAGCTTTTTCCCCTTCACGGAACCGAGCCTGGAGGTCGACATTCAATGCGACCGCTCGACCCCCGGCGAGATCCGCTTCGGCCAGGGCGACGACTGGCTGGAGATCCTCGGCTGCGGCATGGTGCATCCCAACGTGCTGCGCCATGGCGGGCTCGACCCCGACGAGTACCAGGGCTTCGCCTGGGGCATGGGCATCGACCGCATCGCCATGCTGAAATACGGCATGCCGGACCTGCGCGCCTTCTTCGACGCCGACGTTCGCTGGCTCCAGCACTACGGTTTCCGCCCGCTCGACCTGCCGACATTGTTCGGAGGGTTGAGTTCTTGATGTACGAGGGCGGTTGCCGCTGTGGGGCGGTTCGGCTCACCGCACGCGCCGAGCCGGTCTGGCGCTCCTATTGCCACTGCGAAGACTGTCGCAAGGCAACCGGCGCGCCGGTCACGGCGTTCGTGGGCTTTGCGAAAGGGGCCCTCGCCTTCGAAGGCGAGGCGCGCTGCGCTTTCCGTTCCGGATCGGCCGAGCGCGGCTTCTGCGGCCGTTGCGGCAGCCCGCTGGATTATCGGGACGCAGAATTGCCGGGCCAGATCTACGTCTATCTCGGCGTGATGGACGAGCCCGAGCGCTTCGCGCCGACGCTGCATGCCTTCGAAAGCGAACGCCTGCCCTTTCTGCACATCAAAGACGATCTGCCACGCTTCGAGCGCTTTAGCGTCAAGCGCTGACCGGAATTCCTGAGGAACGATTGCGATGAAATTTACACTCTCCTGGCTCAAGGATCACCTGGACACCGAAGCCTCGCTCGACCAGATCGTGGAAACGCTCACCATGATCGGGCTCGAGGTGGAGTCCGTCGATGATAAGGCGGCGCTGAAGCCCTTCGTGATCGCCAGGGTGCTGACGGCGGAAAAGCATCCTGATGCCGACCGGCTCAAGGTGCTGACGGTGGATGCCGGCTCCGGCGCGCCGGTGCAGGTGGTCTGCGGCGCGCCCAACGCACGCGCCGGGCTGATCGGCGCCTTCGCTGCGCCGGGCACCTACATTCCGGGCATCGACACGACGCTTTCCGTGGGCAAGATCCGCGGCGTGGAAAGTCGCGGCATGATGTGCTCCGAACGCGAGCTCCAGCTTTCCGACGAGCATACCGGCATCATCGATCTGCCCGAGGATGCGCCCGTGGGTGAGCCCTTCGCGCATTGGGCGAGGCTCGACGATCCGGTCATCGAGATCGGCCTGACGCCGAACCGCCCCGACTGCACGGGCGTCTACGGCATCGCGCGCGACCTTGCCGCGGCGGGACTGGGCACGTTGAAGAGCGGTGCCGTGACGCCGGTGGAAGGCAGCGGCGCGTGTCCCGTCAAGGTGCGGATCGAGGCGCCCGACCTTTGCCACGGCTTTGCCCTGCGGCGGGTCGCCGGCGTAAGGAACGGCCCATCGCCGAAATGGATGCAGCAGCGCCTGATGGCCATCGGCCTGCGCCCGATCAACGCGCTGGTGGACATCACCAACTACATCACCTTTGACCGCGGCCGGCCGCTGCACGTCTTTGATGCGGCAAAGGTCGCAGGCAATCTCACCGTCCGCCGCGCCCGCCACGGCGAGACGGTGCTGGCCCTCGACGAGCGCGAATACACGCTCACGCCGGAAATGTGCGTGATCGCCGACGAAAAAGGCGTGGAATCGATCGCCGGCATCATGGGCGGCGAGCGTTCGGGCTGCGACGAGAACACCACCGACGTGCTGATCGAATCGGCCCTGTGGGAGCCGGCCAACATCGCCCGCACGGGCCGCGATCTCGGCATTGTCACCGACGCGCGCTACCGCTTCGAGCGCGGCGCCGATCCAGAATTCATGGTCGGCGGCATGGAGCTTGCCACCCGGCTGGTGCTGGAGATCTGTGGCGGGGAAGCCTCCGAACCCCGTATCGAGGGCTATCAGGGCCATACGCCGAAAACCGTGTCCTTCCCGCCCGCCGAGGTCAGGCGCCTCACCGGCCTCGACGTGCCAGCCGCCGAAAGCATCGACATCCTCGCCCGCCTCGGTTTTGCCGCCGGCGGCTCCGGCGAGACGATCACGGTGACGGTGCCCTCCTGGCGGCCGGATGTCGAGGGCAAGGCCGACCTCGTGGAGGAGGTCATGCGCATTCACGGCGTCAACGAGATCGCGCCGCAGCCGATGCAGGCCGATGGCGCCGTCGGCGGGCGCATCCTGACCACCCCGCAGCTGCGCATGCGGGCCGCCAAGCGGGCGCTTGCCGTGCGCGGCATGATGGAAGCGGTTACCTGGTCCTTCATCCCCGAGGCGCATGCGCGGCTGTTCGCCGACAATCGCCGGCTCATGGCGCTCGCCAACCCGATCGCAGCCGACATGTCCACCATGCGCCCATCGCTCCTGCCGGGCCTCATCGCCGCCGCCCAGCGCAATGCAGACCGCGGATTTGCCGACATCGCCCTGTTCGAGGTGGCAGGCACCTATGAGGG